>DATDCP010000539.1:0-26307 GCA_036524255.1 Chitinophagaceae bacterium | reverse complement strand
CTTTACAAGGTTTTTCATTGGATACAATTTTTGTTTAAATAGGATATCGATAAACAACAGCTTGCTGTTGTAGTTTTCAGGAGGGGTTCGGAATCACCTAACGGTCACGATTAAATAAACGGGTTTGCTTAAAGTTTATTTTTTATATATTACTTGAAATTGAATGTTTTTTTAATAAGTAATAGTACGGCTGGCCTATCGTACTAATTCATTTTGATCAATTTTAATATTGTTTTGTGCTAAGCAACACAAGAGTACAGGCTTCTATTGGAACAATTCCATTTTTAGTAGCAAGATCTGCTAACTCATCATTTTCGGCGCCGGGATTAAATATGATACGCTTTGGGTTTAGTGAAAGTATATAATCATAATATTGTTGCTGGTGAGTTGGATTTAAATAAAGTGTGACTGTATCAACATCGCTCCAATCTTTTTTTTCTTTTTCAATTGGAACATCAGCCACCATTGTATTTTTTTTACCTATTGCAACCACAGGATGCCCATGACTTCTTAATCGATTAACAGCAAGATAGCTGTAACGGGAAGGATTATCTGAAGCACCTAGCACAAGTGTCTTTTTACTTTCATTCATCTTTTATAGATATAAAATACAAATATCAGAAAAGATGATATTGTTTGCGTGGTACTTTGCTTATAATATCAAACAATGCTTTTTCTAATAAAGGATGTTTGAACTGAAAACCTGTTTCCAGAATTCTTGTTGGAAGTACCCAACGACTTTTTAAAACAAGCTCGAGCTCGGTTCCTATTAACGGTGCTCCGATTTGTAACACCCATTTATAAGCCGGCAACCCGATAACATGTCCAGTCACTTTTCTGAATATTCTCATAAACTCTTCATTTGTTACAGGATTTGGAGAACTGGAGTTATAGGTACCGCTCATCTCTTTATGATCATAAATCCATTCGATCATCCGGCAGGTATCTTCAATATGTACCCAACTATACATTTGTTTGCCGCTTGCCTGCTTACCACCTAATCCGAATTTTAATAAATTAAAGTAAGGAATTAAAATGCCGCCTGGCCCTAGCGTAATGGCCATTCTTAATGCGACCTTTCTTGTTTGTGGAGCTTGTTGATCATAAAAAGTTTTTTCCCAACGTTTGCAAACCTGTACGGAGAAGTCATCGTGAAACTCACTGGTATATTCATCCTGCGACCTGTCCATTGCATGACGATAAATTGTTGCAGATGAGGCGTTGATCCAAAGTGAGGGTGGTCGATCGCATTTATTAATTGCTTCACCAATGGCTTTTACGGCATCTGTACGACTATCAAATATTTCATTTTTATTTTTTTCGTTATACCGACAGTTAACAGATTTTCCCGCTAGGTTAATTACAAGATCCGCCTCATTCATTTCCTTTGCCCATTCACCTGTAGTTTTTCCATCCCATTTTATATACGACACATTTTTTAGATCATTTGCGGATAGCGAATCATAATCGTTTCTGTTTGTTTTTTCATTGACCAGGCGGGTTAGAATGACTATTTCATTTTCTTTCCCAAAATATTTTGTCAATTCCTGGCCCATAAATCCAGTGCCACCTGCCAATATTATCTTTTTATTTTTCATTATAGTATAGATTAGTGAAATAAGAATAAAATAAAACCAGTAAGGCTAAGCAAATTCATGCTAACAACCCATTTGTTGTTTAACAAAACTCCTGCATACTCCATCCTTCTTACATATTCTTTAAAAATAAATGCGGCAGTAAGGATAAGCCATGAAGTCATCAACAATTCTGAATCAAAAACAAACTGGATGATCATTAATGCTGTAAGTAAAAGAATAACCAATAAAGCCAGCATATTTACCTGCCCGAGATAGTCATAGCCTTTTGCTTTTGGAAAACTAAAAGCCAGTGTGCAATTAATAATCACAAAGGCAAAATGGGCCGCTTGTAACTCATAAAGATCTAAATGATAGTAAGACAATTTACTGAACAAATTATATTGAAGTGGATAGAGCATGAGTGTATTAAATGCTAAGAAAACTGCCATAAAAATAAAGCGGTATAAATAATTGTAATCAGGCGAGCAATCAATTGCGGCAGGTCCACATTTTATTGCCACAATAACTTTTCTGTTAAAGGAAACGAGTTTATAGATCTTTTTCAAAACCCATTTTAATGGGGCAAAATTCCCAGTTGCCTTTATAAAAGGGATCTTTTGATCGAGGATCTCCAATAATGCATCAATGCCATAAACCACTTTGTGTGTTGATGTATCCAATAATGGTATTTCATTCCTGCTTTTGTCAAAGTCAATTATGGCAAGTAATCTATCATCAAGTGTTGAAAATGGTTTTCGACCGTCTGCATTTAAAAAGCCATATTTCACAAAAAGCCCGGAGTACCAGGTACACAGAGGACAGTTATCGTCGTAAACAAGGATCTTATTTTTCATGATCAGTGTTTTGATTTGGTTAATCCATCTAATTCATTCCTTAAGGAGAGAAGTTCTATCAACCGGTAATAAATTCTTATGTAATAGCCGGCGATGAACACCGCAGCTCCAATTGTTATCCAAAAGATTGCCATTGAATAATCGGTGCTAAGTGTATTTTCGAATTGCATTGCAAGGAAAAATAAGCCGAGGTCAACAATACAAAGCACCCAGTAAATTAAGATCGGTTTTTTATAGCCAGTATCAATAAAACAATAAGTGTTAAGTAGAGCACTGATCAATTGCCAGCAACCTAATATGATCAATCCTATTCCAATACCGAAGAAATAAAAAAAGGGCATTGATAACAACATACAGCTTAATAATATTAGCTGTCCATAACAATCTGCTTTTTTGATAAGTAGCATATCGTGTATTTTAAACTTTCAGAAAAAAATGAAATTAATATCCCAAATAAAAACCGGTCTCCCGGTTCTCTGATGTTTCAGTTGCTTATTTAAATATCTTCATTAGGCTGCTTACAAACCAATTCTCTTCTGCTTTTATCATTACATCAAGGGTTTTGTCTGCCTGCAGTCCCAATCGTTTTATACTGCTTACAGTATCTACAAAGGTTTTTACTTTCTTATCCTTTTTATCTCCTTCCACATCTTCCAATTTATCCAGTAATTGCATCATCGGCTCCAGTTCTCTTTTCTTTCTTTCTTTTACGATCTGCTTTACTACTTTCCATATATCTTTTTCAGCTGTAAAATATTCTTTTCTTTCGCCTGGTAAGATCACTCTTTCAACTAATCCCCAATTGATCAGTTCACGAATATTCATATTTGTGTTACCGCGACTGATGTTGAGCTCTTCCATTATGTCATCCTGTGTCACTGGATCGGGGCTGATCAATAGGAGAGCGTGTATTTGTGCCATCGTCCTGTTAATCCCCCAATGTGTTCCAAAGGCACCCCAACTACTGATAAATTGCTGTTTTGCTTCGGTTAATTTCATACCCAAAGCTAATAGATATGTTTCGAACTTTCAAAAAATATTGAAAATATATTTTGAAAAAATAACCAGCTAATCGCCAGTTACCAGAAAGTCATTTTTCTTCGAATTGATCTTCTTTTGCAAATAAGTTGAAAAAATGTCCAATGATCCCAAGTACCCCGGCTGTAATGATTGAACTTATGGAAACTTTAAAGAATACATCGGTATAGATGTCATTCAAAAGAAGTAGAAGAAAGCTGAACAAAAAGATAAACACTCCTTCGTACAAAAAAATGTCAAAAACTTTATTATAGTATTTCATGGGTTTTTAGTTGTTATATTAAAAATACACAACACCCAAACTTAAAAAGAAATTTTAAAGAGCAATTTTAGTAATTAAGTGGAAGTACTATATTAAAAAGAATTACTCATAGTTGATTTTCTATGAGTAATTCCTAGTTAAGCAAAATTATTATAGTAAGTTAGATCAGACCAGCATTCCGATCGGGTTCTCCATAAACTTCTTCACTGTTTGGAGGAAAGCTGCACCTACTGCTCCATCAACACTTCGATGGTCACAACTCATAGTTACCTTCATAACATTGGTGACGCCAAATCCTTCTCCTTTCTTCACAACAATCTCTTTTATTTTTCCAACAGCCATTATACAACTGTCTGGAGGGTTTATAATTGCAGTAAACTCTTCAATTTCCATCATTCCAAGATTACTGATAGTAAAAGTGTTGCCACTGAATTCATGCGGTTGCAATTTTTTGTCTTTTGCTTTTCCGTAAAGTTCTTTTGCTTCAGCCGCTATTTGTGAAAATGATTTCTGATCTGCAAATTTTATCACAGGAACGATCAACCCTTCCGGCACAGCCACCGCACTTCCAATATGAATATGCTGATAGGTCCTTATGAAATCACCCATCCACGATGAATTAACCGCAGGATGCTGGCGCAACGCCATTGCACATGCTTTGATCATCATATCCTGGAAAGAAATTTTTACCGGGCTGAATTCATTCATTTGTGCACGGGCAGACATTGCATTGTCCATATTGATCTCCATGGTAAGATAAAAATGTGGAGCAGCAAACATGCTCTCACCCAAACGACGGGCAATCGTTTTCCGCATTTGGCTATTTGGAGTATCAACAAATTTCTCTTCGGTTGTGGGAGTGAATTTTGCAACAGGTTGTTGCGGACTGGCTGCTGGTTGCTTACTACTAACTACAGGTTGACTACTGGCTGCTGCAGGACTAAAACTATCAACATCTGCTTTGATGATCCTTCCGCCATCACCGCTTCCATGAACTGACTTTAGATCAATACCCTTTTCTTTCGCCAATTTTTTTGCAAGAGGAGAAGCTTTCATTCTTCCGTTGCCATTTGAATGTTGTTCACTGGTTGTTTCAGGTTCTTCCGTTGTTTTTTGTGATTCAGCCTTCGAACTTTCTGAGGAAGATTGTTGACTGTCAACTGTTGACTGTTGACTAACTCCTCCCTTGGCCGCAGCTACAACGGCATCAACATCTATTTTACCTTTTTCACCAATGATACATAACAAATCATTTACCTGGATCTTTTCCCCTTTTGCAGCTCCCTGATATAATAATGTTCCATTTTTATAGCTTTCTAATTCCATTGTCGCCTTATCAGTCTCGATCTCCGCAAGAATATCTCCTTTCTTTACCTTGTCGCCAACATTCTTATGCCAGGCTGCAATTACACCTTCAGTCATCGTATCGCTTAATCTTGGCATCAATACAACTTCTTCCATTTTTGAAATATTAATTGGTGCAGATGTAGCAGTTACTGATTCATTACTCATTGCCGGTTGTTTATTACTGGTTGTTGATTTCGCTGCTGTTTCTTTTTTCGGTTCAGCCTTTTTAGGGCTCTCACTCTTTTCGCTTGCCTGTCCGCCACTTTTTATTAATGAAGAAATGTCTTCGCCCGACGCACCTATGATCGCAAGCAGGTCATTAACCTGGAGCTTCCCACCTTTTTCAGTACCAATATGCAGCAATGTTCCATCTTTATAGCTTTCCAGTTCCATCGTAGCTTTATCGGTTTCAACTTCGGCAAGCAGGTCGCCTTTTTTCACTTTGTCGCCAACTTTTTTATGCCATGCGGCAATCACACCTTCGGTCATGGTATCGCTTAGGCGGGGCATTAAAATCACTTCGGCCATAACGTAATCAATTGAGCGCCGAAATTAAGGCAATTTCGTGAATGGTGAATGAGCCGTATGAAGAAGGGGTTTATGTGCCCGACAAAAGAATTTCTATTTAACTTTAGTTGCGACGCTCCATTCAAATTTCTATTCAACATTGAGCAATTGAGTCGCGGTTTACCCAGACACTTAACTTGTCGAAGGGTCGGACTTTTGTACTGAAACAATTCTATTCAACAGGATAAAGGGGTTTCTGGAAGCTCTGCTGCTCAAAGCTTTCCTAATAATCTAGTTCCAATCTTAATTTATCTTTTAGTTCTTTTACCAGCGGATACCTTTCCGTCATTTTTAAAAATTGCTCACGGGAAGTAAGTGGAGCACCAACAATGATCTTTTCTTCTTTGTTTTCTTCCATTACAATAAAAAACTGGAGAAGGTTATTATTCAATTTTTCACGCAAAAACTGTGAAGCTTTTTGTCCTCCCTGTTCTATAAAACGTAGTTGAATATTGTTGGTGACGATTGCAATAAAACTGTTGGCATCCTGAATTTTTAATTCTGCCATGTCAAAATTGGTACCGGCAGGATTCTTCTCACTTTTCAATTGCTGTACATATTCATTCCATGCCACTTGTAAACTTTCCAGGTCAAGAGGTGTGTTAACTGTTTCGCTTCCGTTCCCATTATTTCCATTGCCTTTAACCTGTTTTCTTATTTTATCAAGTGGAGAAAGCTTTGTGGTTTGAGGTTTAGGGTTTGAGGTTTGAGGTTCTGCCTTATAATTGGTGCTTTCTTCTTTTACAAACGAAGTTTCGATAACCAATTTTGCTTCTGATTGCTGACTGCTGTCTGCTGACTCCCGACTCTTAAGTTCTGTCTTTTGGCTCTCAACTTTCAATGGTTTGATTGCCGCAGTTCTGAATGCAAGACTTGACTCAACTATTTTTTTTTTACTTATTCCACCAGGATCTGAAGTGAGTTCAATCGCCTGTTGCAGGTAACAAAGTTTAATGATCACAAGTTCTACATGTAATCTTTTGTTACGGGCAGCTTTATAATTTATTTCTGCTTCATTAATAATATTCAAAGCACTTATTAAAAAAGAAGGTGCAATATTTATAGCAGTCGAAATGTATTTTTCCCTGAAACTTTCTACAGCTTCTAACAACACTGCAACTTTTTCATCTTTACATACAAGCAGGTTGCGAATAAATTCTGCAAAGCCATTTAATACAAGATCTCCTTCAAAGCCTTTTTTATTAATGTCATCATATAATAACATGGCGCCGGAAAGATCTTGCTTTAACATGCAATCCATCAGCCTGAAATAATAATCAGCATCGAGAATATTAAGATGTTCAAGTGTGTTTTGGTAAGTCAACTTGCCATTTGTAAAACTCACAATTTTATCCATGATGCTGAGAGCATCCCGCATACAACCTTCACTTTTCTGTGCTATTACCTGCAAGGCGGCTTTCTCTGCTTTTATTTCTTCCTTTTCGCAGATCTCCTGCAGGTGAACTACCGTATCATTATTTGTGATCCGTTTGAAATCAAATATTTGGCAGCGGCTTAAAATTGTTGGAAGGATCTTATGTTTCTCAGTTGTTGCTAAAATAAAAATTGCATAGGGTGGTGGTTCCTCCAATGTTTTCAAAAAAGCATTGAATGCCGAAGAGCTTAGCATGTGAACCTCGTCAATGATATATACTTTGTATTTACCTGCTTGAGGAGCAAAACGAACCTGGTCAACCAATGTCCTGATGTCATCTACTGAATTATTACTGGCCGCATCCAACTCATGAATGTTCATCGATGTTCCTTCATTAAATGAAATACATGACTGACACTTGTTGCAAGCCTCCCCATCTTTTGTTTGATGCTCACAGTTAATCGTTTTGGCGAGGATTCGGGCACAGGTTGTTTTACCAACACCTCTCGGTCCGCAAAAAAGAAATGCATGTGCAAGCTGGTTGTGCTTGATCGCATTTTTTAGGGTAGTGGTAATATGCGATTGCCCAACTACCGTATCGAAAGTTTGAGGTCTGTATTTTCTTGCTGAAACAACGAATTTATCCATATTGATCCTGCCTGAAATCTGAGATATAAAATCCGGCTTCAGGGACTGCAATAATAAAGAAGTTTTGGATGCTGTGATATTTGTTTTTGCACATCCGTTTATTGATTCGAGGCGCCAGGCCTAGTGGAGAATGGGGTGTCGTTTAAATTCTTTTGTTTGGTCAAATAAATAGCGGTAGGTCGTAAGTATTCGATTGCGATATGTACCCAGGGCTTCGGATACATTTATCATTTTAGGATTGAATTCGCCTATCCATTGCATTTCATAATCGTCATAAATAGGATCTCCTAAAATATATTGTCCATTTTCTATTTTTAGATTTTGTATAACCTTTGCACCTTCAATAATTATATAACTGTCTACACCTTTTCCCTGGAACTCCGGCACAATTCCAAAAACTAGACCTGTGAATTTTCTATTTCTTTTTGTCGCCTTTACCCAAAGAAATTTCAGCTTATGCCAAAGGCTAAAGCCACCATTTAAATATTTAAACCATTGATTAAGATCCGGGAGATTGATCCAAATTCCAATAGGCTCATCTTTATAATACGCAAACCAGCAAATACGTTCATCTAAAACAGGTTTCATGCTTTTAAACATTTTCAAAACCACTCTTTCTTCCAACTGCTTCATCCCTCCATGCCCAGCCCAGGCCTTATTGTATACTGTGGTAAAGTCCCTGGCAAACTTTTCTAGTTCGTTCTTTTTAATGTAGGCTGAATTATAGTTCGGATCTTTTGCACATTCATCATGGCGATCATAAAACTTTTTCTGAAGAAGTCTATCAGCTTTCATGGCAAAACATATCTGGTTGAAGTAATTTTTGAAACCATAATTCTCAAATAGCTGCTGATAATAAGAAGAATTAAAATTCATGCAATACATTGGTGAAAGATCAGTTCCTTTTACAACCAGTCCCCACCAACGATCTCTTTCCCCAAAATTGATCGGGCCATCCATTGCCTGTATTCCTTTTTGCATCAGCCAATGTTTAGCCACATCAAAAAGCATATCTGCTGCAACCTGGTCATTAATACAATCAAAAAAACCAATGCCGCCAACAGGCACATCATCACCTTTATTTTTATATTTTTTATTTGTAAATGCGGCAATACGGCCAAGAAATTTTCCTTCCTCATCTTTTAATATCCATCTTACCACTTCGCCTGAACGAAAGGTTTTATTTTTTTTCTTATCAAAAACTTCATTGATGTCTTTGTCTAACGGACGGATATAGGCAGGATTATTTTTGTTGAGCTCAACATTAACCAGCAAAAATTCTTTCGCAAGTTGTGGCGTGGTGACTTCGATAAGGTGCATATTTGCAAAGAAATGAAAAAGTCAGTCTTGCACGACTGACTTTTTTTAAAGATCAATTTTTTGCTGCTGGGGGTGGGGCCGGTTTTACATATTTATCAAGAAATTGTAGTATTTGGCCATAACCTTTTATTTCATTTTCCTTTTTTACAAACCCATGGCCTTCGTCAGGAAATACCACATATTCCACAGGTACATTGCTTTTCTTTACTGTTTGCACTATTTCATCACTTTCTATTTGCAAAACTCTTGGATCGTTTGATCCTTGCAAAACCATTAAAGGTTTCCTGATCTTACCGGCATGTAATAATGGCGAAAACGCTTTTAATCTCACGGTATCTTCGGTGGTTGGATCACCTATTTCATCATACAATGCTTTTCTGAATGATTCCCAATAAGGAGGTATAGATTTTAATGTCCTTAACCAGTTGGCCACGCCAAATAGATCTACACCGGCTTTGAATTCATCGGGATGAAAACATAATGCAGCAAGCGTCATATAACCGCCATACGACCCGCCAAGGATGGCGATGCTGCTTGTATCGATATAATCGAGTGTCTGAAGATATTTTTTACCCCAAACAACATCTTTCAGGTCCTTATCACCATGGTTACGATTATCCATTTTAAAAAATGTTTTACCATAACCGCTACTGCCACGATTGTTTACATCAAGCACTGCATAACCATGATTAACTAAGAACTGTGTAAGTGAAAAATAATATTGACCTGCCTGTCCGCCAGGGCCGCCATGTACAAATATTATAGCCGGTACTTTATTATTCTTACTTGCCTGTTGAGGTTTATAATAAATAGCGGGTATTTCTATCTGATCAAACGATTTATAGCGAACGACCTCTGCAGATACAAGGTCGGCTTCATTTATTTCCGGGTTTAATGTATTTGTTATCTTCTTCAGTTCCTTTGTTTCGAAATCATATACATAAATATTGGAAGGTGCTTTTGAACTGCCAACACCCAAACGCATTTTCTTTTCGCTGCGTGAGACATTAACACTCTGAACACTTCCATCATCAAATTTTGGAAAATCAAGTTCTTTGCCTGTCTGGTGGTCAAAAAGATGAAGAACAGATGCACCGTCTTCGTTCACATATACCACCCTGTATTTTTCATTATAAGAAATAGCAACACCGACCACATCCCAATTAGTGCTGTATAGCTTTTCTTTATTACCTGTGGCAATATCATATTTAATAGCATAAGTGAATTCGCTGCCGTCGTCTGAAAGAAAATAAACAGATTTTCCATCCAACGAAAACTGAATACCAGAATTACTTGTGTTATCAGTGGTGATCTTTTTCTGTTGTTTTGTTTGCTGATCGTAAATAAAAAGATCAGAAACAGATGTGGTTATTAATTGAGTTAGCAAGAGATATCTTTCATCAGCAGAAATAGCTGCAACCTCCAACCCGGTTTCATTTTTATAGATCATGGTCGATGTCCAACCTGCCGTATCCATTTTATAAAGGTCCATGAACCGTGGATCACGAACATTACTAAGATAGTATAGTTGTTTCAGGTCCTTGCTCCATCCGAATGTCTGTGCTTTTTCTTTTGGTCCGGGAGTAAGATCTTTTACTGTGCTGTCACTTGTCTTCAGGTAAATATGCGAGTTCTCGTCACCTCCTTTATCAGCACTATACAAAAAATGAGAAGTGCCCGGTACATAGCCAATGGAAAAAAAGGATTCTTTTGTTGAATTTGTTTTGGCGACGGATTTCCCCGTAGATATGTCGGCTTCCCATAAATTGTAAATACCGCTTTCATTACTTGTGAATAAAAGCCTTGTATCATCACTATTAAAACTACCTCCAAATGCTTCGGAACTTTTATAAAACTGCTCAATAGTATATTGTGCTACTTGTTTTGCCGTTTCGCTTTCATTAGAACAAGAAACAACGAATGCAGCTAGCAGAAAATAGAATAACTTTCTCATACGACTATGGTTGGTTTGGTTAAAAGAGAAAGATAAGGAGAAATTATTTGCGGGGCTTAATGAATATCGAAAACATGCATTAAAGCAAAACTTGCTTTTAGGCACATTTAAAACCAAGGTGTATTATTAAGCTGAAGTTCAGTTAAACATTTTTTGAGCAAGCTTTTCATCATGCCCATAAATATCTTCCCGGAAATTCAAGCGGCCATTCTCATCAACCCATGCAGTATAATATGTAACGACAACGGCGATCGGGTTCTTTACCTTCACATATTTTTCTTCACCACTATTCATCGCTTCATTAATTTTTTCCGGTGTCCATTCAGGTTGATTGCGTAAAACATAATTTGCTAGTTTTTCCGGCTCTTTAACACGAATGCATCCATGACTATATGCCCGTTTATCTTTTTCAAACAAACTTTTTGATGGCGTATCATGAAAATAGATATTGAAACTGTTGGGAAAAAGAAATTTCACTTTGCCAAGTGCATTACCTGGTCCTGGTTTTTGGCGAACAACAGGAAGCCCATCATCATTACCCGTGATCTCCATATTTTCTTTGGCGATATAATTCGGGTTTTTATCAATGGCAGGTAGGATCTCTTTTGCAACTATACTTGGCGGCACATTCCAATATGGACTAAATACAACCTGGTTAAGATCTCCATTAAACATCATGGTATTGTGCCCTTCTTTGCCAACTACAACAACTATATCTGCGTATTTTTCTTTTCCTTCATATATATGCATCATAAATTCAGGAATATTAACGACGATAAGATTACCTGTTGGTTCATTTGCCAGCCAACGCATACGATCCATATTCATTAACAACTGTTCAACTCTTTGTACTGCCGGCACATTCATTTCTTTCACTAATGAATCGCTTATTATGCCTGTGGATGTAAATCCATGGCGTGATTGAAAGTTCTTTACTGCCATCACTAATGTATCATTAAACACCTGGCTGGTATCGTTGCCTGCAAGATCACCGGTTATCATCAATCTCTTTTTAATGATAGCAATGTCTGGAGAGCTTGTTCCTTTTTTCAATGATTTTTTAACAGGGTTCACTTGTGGCCACCCACCATTCTTTGCGATCTGTAGATAGTTCACCAATTGATCCTTTAATAATTTGTAAGACTGGTTAACATCTTCAAAATATTTATCGTCCTTATGTTTTTTATTTATCAATGAATCAGCAAGGGCTATCGGGTCTTCTTTTTTGCGGGGAACAAATCTTTCCATTTCTTTTCTTTTTACATACCCCTTCTCGTAATTACTAAGCATATACATGATGAAGTGCTGCGTCAGCGTCAGCTCAGTATTTATAAAATCTTTGGAAGCACTTACTGAAAGTTCATCTTCAGCAATAAGCCTGTCCATTTTTTTCTGCAGTTTTTTATCTTTTAATGATGAATCAGCTTCATAAGTGGTAACATAATCATGAAGATTCCAAAAGCCACGAGCCTGTTCTGTCAACCCATCTTTGCTGAACCATGCAAACTGGTAATTACGGGTATTATAAAAACTTTCTAAGCGTCGGCCTATTGAATCTGGAATTTTATTTTGTTTAATAAAATTTTGCAAGGCTGTAGTGTCTAAAAAAAGATCGCTGTAAGAGTTCGAAGCGGTGATGCTGACATCTATTGCACTGATATTTTTTTCTTCTTTTTTAGTTATTTTTCCACCATAGTTATCTTCCTGGTCAGTACAGGAAAATAATAAAATGGAGAGACCGGTGATAAAGAGGATTTTTTTCATGCTTTTCAATACTGCAAAAGCAATGCCTTAGTAAAAAAATAAAATGTGATAATTAAAAGGGGAAATTTTTGCACAGTTCAGCAATTGCTGATCTTATTTATTAGTAATTGTTGTTCATGTCCGGAAGAAGTCAGCTCCAGCGCTTTTTCAAAAAATTTCTTTGCTTCGGGTTTATTTTCAAGGTCAAAATATATTTCGCCAATTGAAGCATAATAAAGATGATGCTGCTCTAATCCTTTTATCTGCTGCAATTCATTCAATGCATTTTGTTTATTAATAGCATATGCAGAAGCAATAGCCTTATTCATTGCAACAATAGGGTTGGGTTGTAATTGGTAAAGCATTTCATATAAATGGTAAATAGATCGCCAATCAGTTTGCTCAAAAGAAGGGGAGGCTGCATGAAGCGAAGCAATGGCCGCTTCAATATTGTATGGTGATATTTCAAATGGTTCTGCAGCTGCATCCAGGTAATCGAAACCTCTTTGAATTAAAGCCCTGCTCCATTTTTTTCTATCCTGGTGTTTTAATAAAATAATATTGCCTTTGTCATCAAGCCTCGTATTAAACCTTGAAGCCTGGAAACACATTAACGCTAACAATGCTTTTGCTCTTGGATAACTTGTTACTTTATTTTCAGTAAGTAAAAAACATAACCGCATGGCTTCTGCACAAAGGTCTTCGCGGATCAATTGATCAGGATGTGAAGAATTATAACCTTCATTAAATAACAGGTAAAGCGACTGAAGAACAATATCCAGTCTTGATATCATTTCTTCAGCTACGGGTACATTCAGTTCAATTTTCTCTGTCTTTATTTTTTCTTTTGCCCTGTAAATTCTTTTTGCGATCGTTTCTTCTGTTGTTAAAAATGCTTTTGATATTTCATTTACATTTAGACCACAAAGCGTTTTTAATGTTAAAGCGATCTGCGATTCTTCCTGTATTGAGGGGTGACAGCATGCAAACATCATTCTTAGCTGGCTATCCTGTATCTCATTTTCCAAAAATAAATTATTAACTGTTGAAGCAAGTGTGTATTCCGATTGAAGCAGGTAACTGTATTGAGGACTTACTTCCTTAAATTTTTTCTCCCTTCTTAAAAAATCAATGGCTTTGTTTTTTGCAACACGATAAAGCCATGCAGACGGATTGTCCGGAATGCCTTTGAAACTCCATGTGTTCATTGCCTGTAACAAACTATCCTGAACAATATCCTGTGCAGTTTCCAGGTTTTGCAGGCCCAATAGTTTTGACAAAACTGAGATCATCTTTCCCGATTCATGCCGGAAAAGATGATCTACAAGATTTGAAACAGATGATTGATTCATCTCCAAAACTTATTGCCTGGGAAAGGCTGGATTTGCTTTCAGCTCTTCAATTTGCAAAGTATGTCTCTTTGTATGGGCGCTGAGGAACAGCAGCAACTGGTATGTATCAACAAGACCAAATGGGGATTCAGCAAAATGATTTCTGAGATCGTCTTTTGTTTCTTTTACATATTTTATTAAAGCCTCTCTTCTTTCATCAAACACTTTCAATGTTTGTTTTGCATCACCAAATTGACCGGTAGGAATAAATCCTTCTCTTGTTTTGACTCTGAATGAACGATCAGTGATTCCCTTTTTTATCTCTTCATCACTTCTTTTTAATTCAGCTCTTTTGGCAGGATTGGCTTCTGTTTTCAAGGTCCCCATTGCCCAGTCAAATAGATTTTTTTCTGACAGTGCAATATGCTCCACACAATCTGTAATGCTCCATACACTGTCAGCTGGTTTCCATTTCAACTGGTTATCTGACATGCCTTTGATCTCATCGGCAACTGCTTTTTGCGTCTCTTTAAAATAGTTGACAGCATCTTCTCTTTCTTTTTTTGTAAGTTCAATATCAACAGAAACGAAACTGAAGATCAGTGGCAGGCTTAGTATGAAAAATAATTTACGCATATGAAAATTCTTTTGATGAATAATTGGGATCTTATTCAAGTTAATCTATTTTTTATTATGGCATGTCGATCTTCATTACCTGCCTTACCTGTATACTTCCGCCTAATTCATACTCAGGATAATCATCACAAATCTTGACAGCTTCATCCATATTGGCAGCATTAACAATAAAGAAACCGCCAACTAATTCCTTTCCTTCGGTGTAAGGGCCATCAGTTACAGATTTGTTTTTGCCTTTGATCAGTTTACCACCAGGAAGAAGAGGTTCGCCGGCAACATATTTTCCATCCTTACTTAGTTTATCAATCCATCCCATCCATTTTCCCATATTTTCCTGCATTTGTTCCGGACTTGCATCTGTTGGCATACCGCCATGAAAAATAAACATGAACTTTTCCATTGTAATTGATTTTTAAGTTTTTAAAAAATTGTTTGGTATGATGACGAACCAGCTTTTTCCAATCGGACATAAAAGGTAAATTTTTTTGAATAAATTTTTAAAAGGAGGGTCGGTAGTAATTATTTAGTTTTAGAGATCAAAAATCAAATACCATGGACTGGAAAAATAAAGTGGCCGTAATTACAGGTGCGAGTACCGGCATTGGTAAAGCAACCCGTGAACTTTTACAAAGTCGTGGAGCTATTGTTTATAATCTCGATATCCAGGAAACCGGCGATCCTCATTTTATAAAGTGTGATGTTCGTATAAAAGAGGATATTAAAAATGGGTTGTCAAAAGTTCATGAAAAGGAAAAGAGGATCGACATGCTTTTTGCCAACGCCGGGATTCATCTTTTTGCAACTATGGAAGAAACAACTGATGAAGAATTTGAGAATTTATTAGCTATCAATATTCGCGGTACGTTTTATTCGGTTAAATATGTTTTACCATATATGAGAGCACAAGGCAAAGGAAGCATCTTGCTGATGGGCTCCGATCAAAGCTCAGTTGGCAAAGCAAGCAGCTCAGTATATGGAATGACAAAAGGAGCAATAGTCCAACTCACAAAAAGCACTGCCATTGATAATGCGAAATTTGGGATCAGGGTAAATTGTATTGGTCCGGGTACGATCAACACACCTTTACTACATAAAGCAGTCGATCATTTTTCCCGAATAACTGGTACAGATAAAGCGGAAGTTTATAAAAGCCTTGATGGTGTACAACCCTGGGGGCGAATTGGTTTACCAGAAGAAATTGCCGCTACTGCCGCCTTCCTATTATCTGATGAAAGCTCATTTACCACGGGGGCATTATTTCCGGTTGACGGAGGCTATATCGCTCAGTGAGTTAAAAAATATTTCCCGTCTTCCGACCGTTTTTCCACACCCAAGATTTTCTCTTTTAGAGTTGTCCATTTATGCTTTCACACCCCTACCTTTGCGGCCTCAAAACATACCTCCTCTAAAATATTATTATGGGTAAAGTTGGTAAAATCAAACAGATCATTGGTGCGGTTGTCGACGTGCAATTCGACGGCACACTTCCAGAAATTTATAATGCGTTGGAACTGAAAAGACCAAATGGTGATAAGCTGGTACTTGAAGTAGAGCAGCACCTTGGTGAAGATAGTGTTCGTTGCATAGCAATGGACGGTACAGAGGGCCTTGTTCGCGGACTTGAAGTAGTTGATACTGGTATTGCGATCGCTATGCCTGTTGGCGAAGATATTTATGGCCGTCTTTTTAATGTAACCGGCGATCCGATCGATGGTTTGCCTGCTGTTTCTAAAAAAGGTGGTCGTCCAATTCACAGTAAGCCTCCAGCATTTGAAAATCTTAGTACTTCTGCTGAAATTTTATTTACCGGTATTAAAGTTATTGACCTCATCGAACCATATGCAAAAGGTGGTAAGATCGGTTTGTTTGGCGGTGCCGGTGTAGGTAAAACGGTTTTGATCCAGGAATTGATCAATAATATTGCGAAGGCGTATGCTGGTTTATCAGTGTTTGCAGGTGTGGGTGAAAGAACTCGTGAAGGAAATGACCTCATGCGTGAAATGATCGAGGCTGGCATTATGAAATATGGCGACGATTTCAAACATAGCATGGAAAAAGGCGGATGGGATCTTAGCAAAGTGAACATGGAAGATCTGAAAGATTCAAAAGCCACTTTCGTATTCGGACAAATGAATGAACCTCCTGGTGCCCGTGCAAGGGTTGCGTTGAGTGGTTTGACAGTTGCAGAATATTTCCGTGATGGTGACGGACAAGGAAAAGGGAAAGACATTTTATTCTTCGTTGATAATATCTTCCGTTTTACACAAGCTGGTTCTGAAGTATCAGCGCTTCTTGGTCGTATGCCATCAGCGGTTGGTTACCAACCAACGCTTGCAACAGAAATGGGATTGATGCAGGAAAGAATTACTTCAACTAAGAATGGTTCTATCACTTCTGTACAAGCGGTATACGTACCTGCGGATGACCTGACCGATCCGGCTCCGGCTACAACATTTGCTCACCTTGATGCAACAACGGTATTAAGCCGTAAGATCGCTGACCTTGGTATTTATCCTGCGGTTGACCCGTTGGATTCTACATCAAGAATTCTTACTCCAAAAATCGTTGGTGATGTTCACTATAATTGTGCGAACCGTGTGAAATTAATTTTACAGCGCTATAAAGAATTACAGGATATCATTGCCATTCTTGGTATGGATGAATTGAGTGATGATGATAAAATGACGGTGCAACGTGCAAGAAGAGTACAACGTTTCTTATCACAACCGTTCCATGTTGCAGAAGCGTTCACAGGTTTGAAAGGTGTATTGGTTCCGATCGAAGAAACGATACGTGGATTCAATATGATCATGGATGGCGAAGTAGATGAATATCCTGAAGCAGCATTCAATCTTGTAGGTAGCATTGATGATGCAATTGAGAAAGGAAAGAAAATGATGGCGGCAGCACAGGGATAATAATTAGTTTAAAGTTTATAGTTTGTAGTTTTTGGTTAACTACAGACTACCAAACTACAAACCACAAACGATGAATTTAGAGATACTTACTCCAGAAAAAAAACTATACAGCGGCGAAGTGTACGGCGTGCAAATGCCGGGCATCACAGGAAGTTTTGAGGTGCTTGAAAAACATGCGCCGTTGATAAGTGCATTGAAACCTGGTCGCTTGAAAATTTTAAAAGACAAGCAAAATCATTTAGCAAACTTTGACATTCAAGCCGGTTTTGTCGAAGTGTTGAATAATAAAGTAACAGTATTGGTTGAAGGCGCTGTTGCTGTTGAATAAAATAATTTGTGGAAAACCCTTTCCCCTATGGGATTGTGTTCCGGATTGTGAAAACAAGTTGAACCCTCTTCAGAAATGGAGAGGGTTTTTTGTTATTTCTGTTGTTGTGATCTTCTCTTCAATTCTTCCTCAGCATAACCAAATGCCTTCTTCATCATATCCGTTTTTCTAAATTCATATTTAGTTCTTATCTGTTCTTCTTCATTCGCTACAATACTGAACATTGCATCAATTGCTCTTGCCGCAATAAAATCTGTCAAACTTGTTTCGAGTGGCCTATTTATAAATGGGATCTTATTATAGACATTTACTATTTGACTCCAGTCTTTATTGGCACCTTCAACATTAATTGTGCTGTCAACAATTGGGCGGAATGTCACCATTAACTCAGGTGACATTGTCAGTTTAAAATATTCTGTAGCTGCATGTGTATTATCAGTAACTAAAATGCTTACAGCATCTTTTATACTCATTTCTTTAACTGATTGAAGAAATATTGGTTTTGCTGCTCTTACCGCAGATGAAGTTGCTCGTGTAAATTTTCCGGTTACCTGGTCAACTGTTCTATCCAAACCAAGATCACGAAGGGTCTTTTCAATTTTTGCAGCATCGCCGGGAAAAGCAAACCTTACTAATGGATTTGCATTTGGATCAGCAAATGCATCAAAGCTCCTAAACAATCCTTGTGTCAACGCATCTTTCAGCCCGGTTGCCATTTCGAATTCGGATGGCGCAAATACCGATGCAACTTTTTTCAGAGTATCGCATGATGCCAGTACAATTAAAAAACTAAATGCTACAATTAATATTCTTTTCATATAAACTATCTTTATTTGAAGTTAAATTAATTTATGAAAGTCTTTAACATCATCTTCTGTCTCATATTCGTTTTTTCAGCAGCGTTGCAATACAACGATCCCGATCCCTATATATGGGTGCCAATATATCTGTATGGCGCAGTGCTTTGCTGGCTTGCTTTCAGAAACAAATTTTATCCCAAAGCATATTTAATTGGTATCATCCTTTTTTCGGTTTATGCTATTGGATTATTTTTTTGGAAAGACGGTGTGTTTGATTGGATGAACAAACACAATGCCGAAGATATTGCAGCAACCATGAAAGCGGAAAAACCATGGATCGAAGAAACGAGGGAATTCTTCGGATTGATAATTCTTATAGTTGTATTGACAATTGACTATATCTATGCAAAAAGAAATGCTCACAGATTTCACTGATGTCCACAGAAATTTTATCTGTGAAAATCCGTGTCATCTGTGAGAGAATAAAATCACTCTTTATAATCTATCCGGGATAATCCTGAATCTTTATTCTTGCTAAACCAACCAAGTCCATATTCAAGTATATAAAGATGTCCGTCAGGTCCAAGTTCTATATCAACAGGCGCAGCAAATTTTGCTCCATCCATAAATGGTTCCATTTTATAAAAATCACCATTCGGTTGTAAAGAAACTGCCCTGATAATATTTCTCATCCATTCGTAGATGAAAACTTTTCCATTATAATAATCGGGCAAACCGTTTTTACCAGGATAGAGATCTGAATAATAAACCGGCCCCGCCATTGCAGTCCGTCCACCTGATCCCATCTGTGGAAAATCAGGTGAGTTACCATAGGGGTACCAGATAAATGGCGGAGAAACCGGAGGCAACTCTTTTATCCCGGTATTGTTTTTTGAATCATTTATTGGTTTCGCCGGATCAAAAGAAGGGCCACTCTTCCCGGTATAATAATCATAAGATCGATAAGGATAATTTTTACCTATAAATAAAGGCCAACCAAAGTAGCCAGCTTTTTTTGCCTGGTTCAATTCATCATATCCTTTCGATCCTCTTGTTTCCAGGCTGTCTTTATCTGAATCTGGACCAACATCACCCCAGTATACATAATTGTTTTTTGGATCCACTGATAAACGATACGCATTTCTTGTTCCCATCGCATATATCTCCGGTCTTGTTTGTGGCTGACCATTTGCAAATAAATTTCCATCAGGGATACTGTAGGTGCCATCTTCATTTACTTTAATGCGAATTATTTTTCCACGCAAGTCATTACTGTTTGATGCACTTCTTCTTGCATCATATTGTTCAAAACCATTCCTGTTATCTAAGGGAGCAAATCCATGATTGGCAATTGGCTGTTTAGGTGCATCAAATGGAGTGGAGTTATCACCGGTTGATAAGTATAAATTTCCATCACCACCAAAGGCGATGGAGCCACCGGTATGACAACAAATTTCTCTTTGAGAATAAAACTGCAAAACAATTTTTTCAGATGCCATGTCGATCTTGTCATCTTTCAAAGTAAATCTTGATAAACGATTAACTGATGTATCGATCGGCGAATAAAAAATATAAATCCAACTATTATTTGCAAAATTTGGATCCTTACAAATACCCAACAAACCTTCTTCTGCGTTTACTTTGGGATTGATTTTCGTTTTCCAGTAAACATCCAGCCTACCGGCCGGCTTAAGTTGTTTCGTATCATTTTTATAGATCACAATATCTCCCCGGCGCTGTACGATCAATACATCAAGATTGGGAAGAACCGTCATTTCTGTTGGTTCGAAGAATTCGCCAACTGAGAGCTCTGTCTTTGTAAATGATTTTGTTTCCGGCGGAAATTGAGTTTTTGCTTTTGAATAATCCTTTTTGTTTTCTCCAATGGCATATTGAATACCGCCCAAAATATGTTTGAGATAATTTGAGTCAACATAAGACTCTTCAGTATGACCAAACTCAGTATAAAATGAACGACCACCGTCATACTCATGATACCATGCCATTGGATGATCATCACCCATTTTTCCACCTTCATAACTTTTCTCATCGATCTTCACTAATACATGTACATCCTTGTTTAAGTTTTTGAAATTATACCATTCGTCAAACCGGTCCCATGTATCCGGTAAATGTTTTGTTGATGCATGAGTTTTGTCAACCATATTCAATTTTGCATTTTGTTGTTTAGGATGACTTTCAAAATTTGCACCAACAAGTTTTGCATACCATATCCAATCATATTCTGTGTCAGTGGCAGAATGTATGCCGACATATCCACCACCCGCTTGTATATATCTTTCAAAAGCGGCTTCCTGTTTATAATCGAGAACATTACCTGTCGTATTTAAAAAAACAACCGCTGCATATTTTTTTAAATTATCTTCTGTAAAAACCAGGGAATCTTCCGTTGCCTCAACATCAAAGCCATTTTCTTTTCCGAGTTTTTCAATTGCAGCTTTTCCATTCGGTATTGCGCTATGACGATAGCCATTTGTACTTGAAAAAACCAGGATCTTTTTATCGAAACTTGATTTTTCATTTTTACATGCAGAAATTAATATCCAGTTAAGCAAGGCACAGAACAAGATTTGTTTTTTCATTTTACAGACATTAAGTATGAAAGGGGAACTAAATATAAATGCAAAAAATGAAATGAAGTACGAGGAGTTAGTTTAATTGTGGATCGATCGGGAAATTGATCATCATTTCATAATCACCGCCTAATTGTTTCAATGCATCTTTCCAGATCTCGTCATGTTTTTTATGAAAAACAAGTTTTCTTATTGCTTTTACTGTAAGCCACGATTTACCGGTCAACTCTTCATTAAGCTGACCTTCGCCCCAACCGGAATAACCAATAAAGAACCTGATCTTATTCGCATCAATTGCATTTTTTTTGATCATCTGCAATACCATTTCAAAATCACCACCCCAGTACACACCTTTTATTACTTCCACTGATCCGGGAATTTCTGCGGGGTATTGGTGCAAAAAATGAAGTGTGTCTGTTTGTACAGGACCTCCGTAATAAACTGGTAATTTGTAACCTTCTAGTTCAGGAACGATCTGGTCGATCGTATTTTCATATTTTCGATTCAACACAAAACCAAAACTTCCCTGTTGCTGGTGCTCGCAAAGAAAAACCACCGTTCTCATAAAATTCGGGTCTTTAAGGAAAGGATCAGAAATGAGTAATATGCCTGCCGCCGGGTCAATCATATACCTAATTTAGGATGAATTTTTATTTTTATAAAAGTTATCTTACTGCCGCTATAAACCTCTGTTAAAATAACAACGTGTAAAAAAAGTAGGATGGCAAAAGAATGTTTGAGGTATTATCTTTGCCCATCTGCTTAAAACTGCCATCTTGTAAACGTGAAAAAGACCTTTCCGATAATTATCGCCTTAATACTTGTGTCACTCATCGGCATCATTTTGATCCAAATATCATGGATCAAGAATATGATCGTGGTGGAGGAAAAGCAGTTCAGCGAAAAAGTAGTTCGTGCCACAACAATTGTTGGAGCTGAATTATCTGAATTCAAAGGGAACATGCTTTCGCAAAATAATTCTACATATCCATGGAAGCAGGATCAGTTCACATTGGATATGTTAAGGCCAACAACCGTGGCCAGCCGGTTTACTGCAGCACAGATCAATGATAAAATAAGAAAAGCATTTATTTTAAACGGCCTTGCTAAGATCAGGTTTGAATTTTCAGTGGCATCTACAAATCCATTTGGAGAGGTAACTTATTTTGAGAAGCAATCTTCCAATTTTGGAAAATTCTGGGAGGATAGTGCGAATAATATTCAATTTATGTATCCGATCGAACCAATGAGTGGAAGCATTGGGGAAAATCTTTCTCCAAGAGAAATTTTATGGGTGATCGTTCCAAACAGCAGCGGGGTTGTTTTAAAAGAATTGAGATCGAGGATCGCTATTGCAGGTTTATTTACGCTTATCATTTTTGCTGCTTTTTATCTTACTGTAAATACCATGCTTCGTCAGAAGAAACTTAGTGAGATAAAAAATGATTTTATCAATAACATGACGCATGAATTTAAAACTCCATTAGCTACTATTTCTCTTGCAGTAGATGCTATGAAGAATGATAAAGTAATTGGCGATAAAGAAAAGTTGAATTATTTCAGCAGTATTATCAAAGAGGAAAATCAGCGGATGAACCGGCAGGTGGAAACAATACTAAAAGCGGCATTGCTTGACAAACAGGAAGTGAACCTGATGCTGAAACCTACACATGTGCATGATGTAATAAAAGATATTGCGGATAATTTCACGTTGCAACTCAATGATAAAAATGGTAAAGTGGAAATGGACCTGGAGGCAACAAATGATCTTATAGATGCCGATGAAGTTCATTTTCCGAACTTGATAAATAACCTGATTGATAATTCAGTGAAGTATGCAAAAGAAGATGTGCCACCGGAGATCAGGATCAGTACAGCCGCTAATGGAAAAAATATGACCATAAGACTTGAAGACAATGGCATCGGCATGGCGAAGGAAACGGTAAAAAGAATTTTTGAAAAATTTTACCGGGCACATACCGGCAATGTTCACAATGTAAAAGGATTTGGACTAGGACTTAGTTATGTGAAAACAATGGTGGATGCACACGGTGGAAATATCAAAGTTGATAGCATGCCTGGTAAAGGAAGTACCTTCACTTTAGAACTTCCATTGAAAAGGAATTAAAAATTTCTCCATAATAAACATCCATCTCCATAACTCAGAAAGCGAAAATTATTTTCTAAAGCATGGGTATAGACTTCTTTCCAATTCTCTCCAATAAATGCAGCAACAAGTAATAGTAATGTTGATTGAGGCTGATGAAAATTTGTGATCAGGCCATTTACAATTTTAAATTGATAGCCGGGTGCTATAATGATCTGTGTTTTGGCAGTTAAATTATCCAGGTTTTTTTCATTCATCCATTTTATTAGATTTTCTAAAGCTTCTTTTGTAGAGATCATTTTTTCGTTATGATTATAAACTTCCCACTGTGTAATTTCCATGGGCTGTTGACTATTGACTTTCGACTTCTTTACTCCCAACCAATACAAACTCTCCAATGTTCTCAATGAAGTGGTTCCAACTGCAATGATATTTTTATCAAGATGAGCAATTAAGATTTGAATTGTTGATTTGGAAACTGTAAAATATTCTACATGCATCTCATGATCTTTCATCACTTCAGTTTTCACTGGCTTAAATGTTCCCGCACCAACATGAAGAGTTATAAAATCTCTTTGAATATTTTTTTCTTTTAATTTTTTGAAAATAGTTTCAGTAAAATGTAAGCCTGCAGTTGGTGCGGCTACCGAGCCTTCATAATGAGCATAAACAGTTTGGTATCTTTCTGCATCACTAGTTTCCACTTCTCTTTTAATGTAAGGTGGAAGAGGAATGGCTCCGAATATATGAAGTACTTCAGCGAAACTTAATGATAGATCGTTCCAGGATAATTCAACAATGAAACTATCAACCATCTTTTCAATGTAGCGAACATTTAAAACAAGGTCTTTTGAATTGTGACTGATCTTCTTTTCAAGGACTTGTCCACGTTTCCATTTTGATGCGCCACCAATTAAGCAATGCCACAATACCTTTTTACGTTGGAGCATCGCAGTTGTTACATCTGAAAATTGTTCATGTGGCTCTAAACAAAAAATTTCTATTACCCCACCAGTTGGTTTTTGAAATAACAATCTTGCTTCAACAACTTTTGTGTCGTTAAAAACAAGTAGTGAGTTTGAAGGAATATGATCAGTAATATTCCTGTAAATATCTTCCTCAATTTTTTCTTCTTTGTAAATAAGAAGCTTTGAAGCATCACGTTCTGCCAATGGATATTTGGCGATCCTTTCTTCAGAAAGTGAATAGGTAAAATCTTTTATTGAAAGTGTTCTTGGGTCTGTCATAACACAACTAACTGTTGTATATGAAAAGAAAGCAAAGTTATTTACGTTTTGCTAATGGCACAACTAATTTCAACCCACTCCATATATCACTCACCGCACAAACTTTTACATCAACCAGGTCATTCTTTAATGCATAATTTCTTATTACATCTTCACTAATATCAGTAGGGATCTTTGCAGTTTTCTTATACCACGATACCCATATGATAACAGTTGAATTCTTTTTGCAAACACTTTTCAGTGCTTTCATTTCAGATTCAAAATCTTTCACAGACTTTACAAACAAATGAATGAAGTCAGGTATTTCATTAATAGTGCATGATTGATCATTAATATCTACTTCCAATAATTTATAATAATCATCGGGTTTATTAATGAGTAAAACTTTCATCTCAGGCTTTATCCCAAGCTTTTTTATTAATGCTGTACCAGAATAACCGGCTGTAGCCATATAATAAAGTTAGCCGCTTTGTATTTCGGCGGAAATTATGCGTCAATTCAACACTGTCCACAGCTTATCCACTGCAATCCACAGCCAAATCACAGAGATTTAATCTAGGATTATTCAAAGCAATGACCAAACCCTTTCCTGGAGTAAGTTCTAGGCAAAAAAGACCTGGGGAAAAAATAAAATCCTGAAAATTTGGTTGTTAAGTGGGAAAATGTGTTATTTTGTGTCAATTATTTTAAAATTGTTGCAATCTACTGATAATGACAGGTTTTCTAGGGGAATTCGAAGCGACGTTAGACGCGAAGGGGCGGTTTCTCTTGCCGGCGGGGCTCAAAAAGCAAATGCCGGAGGGGGAAGGAAATCTGTTTGTTATTAACAGGGGGTTTGAACAATGCCTGGCTCTTTATACCATGAAAAGTTGGGAACCGCTCTTTGCAGAAATTAATAAGCTGAATGAATTTGATCCAAAGGCTAGGCAGTTTCGCCGCCATTTTTTAAATGGCGCAACACATGTCGAGCCAGATAGTGCCGGTCGTTTATTAGTTCCGCCAAATCTAAAAGATCATGCGGGTCTGCAAAAAGATATAGTGCTGGTATCAGCAGTTAACAAAATCGAAATCTGGGATAGTAGTAAGTACCATCAGCTCTTTGACTCATTCTCTGCGGATGATTTCAGCAGTCTTGCAAAGGATGTGATGGCGAAAGGAGACGGGAATTAGTAATTAGGAATTAGAAAAAAGGTAATCATGAAAAATGAAGAACCAAATTCCAAATCACAAATTCCAAATTCCGAATATCATACACCGGTTCTCTTAAATGAAGCCGCGGATGGTTTGAAGATCGTTGCCGATGGAATTTATGTCGATTGCACTTTTGGCGGCGGCGGACATTCCAAAGCAATCCTTGAAAAGCTTGGCAATAATGGCAAGCTCATCGCATTCGACCAGGACGAAGATGCAAAACGCAACATTCCAAAAGATCCACGCATCATTTTTGTGCCGCATAATTTTCGTCACCTGCAAAGGTTTCTGAAGCTGCATAATATTAATGCAGTTGATGGGATTCTTGCGGATCTCGGTGTCAGCAGTCACCAGTTTGATGAAGCCGAAAGAGGTTTCTCAACAAGACATGATGCGCCGCTCGATATGCGAATGGATCAGCGACAATCACTCACTGCTGCTGATGTAGTAGCTAACTATAGCGAGCAGCA
>DATDCP010000538.1:0-2679 GCA_036524255.1 Chitinophagaceae bacterium | reverse complement strand
AGGTATAAAATTCCTGGAAGAGTCATTGCAGGAACTTGCCGGCAGAAGATTCAAACTTTTTTTAAAAAGGCAAACAGAAAATAAAATAAAAGCTATTGGCGGGGGCGCTGTAGTCACCGCTGTATTGCAAAGTAGCTCTGTAGTAAGTTTAATGGTATTGGCTTTTGTAGGTGCCGGTATCATACACATGCAAAATGCATTGGCAATTATTCTCGGAGCAAATCTTGGTACTACGATCAGCAATTGGGTCGTTGCATTGGTCGGTTTCAAAGTGAATATTGAGAACATTGCACTGCCTGTTACAGGGATCGCAGGATTGGGCTATGTTATTTTTAATAAAAGCTCACCATTGTATAATTGGAGTCGCTTTTTATTGGGATTTAGTTTTTTGTTCGTTGGTCTTGGATATATAAAAACAGGTATTGAAGATATAGTTCAACAGGTAGATCTAACCCAATATCAAAATTCACCGGTAATTGTTTTTTTTCTTGTTGGATTTATTATCACGACGATCATTCAAAGCAGTTCAGCTACAATGGCGCTTACATTAAGTGCTTTATATGCTGGTGCTATCAACCTGCATGATTCAATGGCGATCACTCTCGGATCAGAAGTGGGAACTACTGTAAAACTTTTTATTGCAAGTATAAAAGGCACGGCGGTAAAAAAAAGAGTGGCACTGGGAAATTTCATGATCAATGTAATTACAGTTTCTCTTGTTATGCTCTTTCTTTCACCTGTACACCGGTTAATAACAGAAGTTATCGGTATAAAAGATGATCTGATAGCACTGGTTTTTTTCCAAAGCTTTATAAATATTTTTGGCATCATTCTCTTTTATCCTTTATTGAATGTGCTCGGCCGTTTTCTTGATAACAGGTTTCGTTCTGCAGATGATGAAACAATGTTTATTCATAAAGTAGATGTAAAGGAGCCTTCTACTGCATTGGATGCTCTTGCAAAGGAAACGAATCATTTTATTGAAGTGGTTTGTAATTATGCATTAAGTTGTTTTGAGATTTCCGATAAAAAGCAACCGGAACCAAAACTCAATAAAAGATACCTTGAGAATAATATCCTTGAAAAGTATGAGTATATAAAATTCCTTTATGGGGAGATCCATAGTTATTATATCCAAATGCAGAAAACTACCACTAACAAAGAAGATGTGGAAATGCTGGACAGGCTCATGTCAGCAAATCGCAACGCCATGTATGCTGCTAAAAGTTTTAAAGATGCATTGCCTGATAAAGAGCAGCTTCAAAATTCAAGTAATGAAATAAAATTTGCATTTTATAAAGAAACAAGAGCTGAAGTTGAAAAGTTTTGTAAAGCAGTGCAAGAATTATTAAAAGAAGATAAACAAGATAAGGCTAAAGAACTCTCTGAGATATTTAAGTCAGTAACCTCTGGTTATACAACCACACTTCAGCATTTATATAAAGAAGGAACGGCAGGACATGTAAACGAAACAGAGATCACCACTATGCTCAATTTTAACAGGGAAATTTTTACAGGATTTAAATCGATCTTCTTTGCTGCAAAGGATCACCTGCTTGACAAACAGCAATCAAAACAGTTCGATGATATGCCCGGCTTTATCCGGTAATATGATGAGTAAAATAAAACCTCACCAGGCGATGAGGTTTTATTTATTTTATTTCGCAAGTAATTCATCAAGATTGTTATGAGCTGCAGCAAAACCTTCCTTGAAGCCCATTTCAACAATTTTATCCAGGTCTTCAACGGAGGCAAATGTGATCTCCACATCTACTTTTGTTCCGTCGTCTGCTTTGTTAAATGCAACTTTCCAATTCATACGTGGAAATTCAGTATTGATATTTCCTTTTTCATCACAAAAAGCATCTAAACCTTCATAGCTTTTATTTGCAACGATAGAATTGTAATCTGCCCTGCAATAATGTCTCGTGCCATCAGGCCCTTCCATATAATAGAACCAGGTACCGCCGTTACTGAAATTCATTGATTGAGTAACCGCTTTCCATGGTCGTGGTGCCCACCATTGGTCCAGCAATTCTTTTTCTGTCCAGGCTCTCCAGACTTTTTCTACAGGGGCATCAAATTCCCTTGTTACTTTGATCTTCTTGTTTTCAAGATCTTTCGTGTAGATCGTTTCTTTGTTAAGGATCATGATCTTTTGTTTTTGAGGTTTTTTAATACGTTGTCTAATTGGTCAAATCTTGAGTCCCACATGGTGCGGAAAGGCTGGAGCCATTTATCTACTTCTTTCAGTTTTTTTGAATTGAAATGATAATAGATCTCCCTGCCAGAATATTCTTGTTTTACTAATTGACATTCGGATAAAATTTTTACATGTTTAGAGATCGCCTGCCTGGTGGTATGGAAATTCTCGGCAAGCCCATTAGGTGTCATTGCCTGTGAAGCAAGCATGTTTAAGATCTCTCTTCGTGTAGGATCGGCGATCGCCTGGAATACGTCTCGTCTCATAATGATAATAGGTTTAAGCAACCCTTCGGTTGCAAATATAAGTGCAACGTTTCGGTTGCGCAAATTTATTTTTCAGAAATTTTTGCTAAGGGTTATTTTAAAGACTGTACAGGAACCGGGTCCATATCAGTGAAAACTTTGTTTTCACCCGCCATTGCCCAGATAAAAGAATAATTCGCAGTTGCTGTACCGCTGTGTATGCTCCATGGT
>DATDCP010000537.1:0-8372 GCA_036524255.1 Chitinophagaceae bacterium | reverse complement strand
AAACCGCAGCAGAAATTGCGAAGCAGATATTCTTAAGTCCCCGCTCTGTGGAAGGAATAAGACAAAGGCTGATTGAAAAGATCGGTGTAAGAAATACAGCAGGCATTGTCATGTTCGCCGTCAAAAATGGATTAACTGATTAATTTTTATTTATGAAGCATCTTCAAATTGTTCTCAATGTATTAGGTGTTTTTTGTATTGTATGTATTGGAGCGTCCATTGAATCATCTTGTAACCAAAATTCCTTTAAACAATCGAACTTCTATTATGCGGGCAAGCAGAAGATTGAAATCACTATTTCGAAAGATACTTTTGGTGTAGTTATACGTGATACGTTACAAAACCCCCTAATCGATAAGCAAAAAGCTGACTCAATAAAACGCTTTTACTTTGATTTTTCTCAGTTAGGATATACAACAGCAGGTGAATTGAAACCGGGAACAATTCTTCTTAAGAGCTCCACCACAACAAAAAATTTGTCTGACCTGGATAAAAAAGCTCACCAATTGAAAGCTGCATTTCAAGGCAAAATTGTTGAAGCCGGTTATTTAGCCCGGGTAAAAAAATCGAACGATCCACTATTAATAACAGATGAGATACTGGTCCGCTTCAAACCGGGAACAGATACGGCGACCATAAATAATATTTTTGCCAAATACAATCTTTCAATTCGGAAAAGAAATCAGTTTCTTAATCTTCTTTATACAGTAGCGGTTACGGCACAATCATCTTATGACGTGATCAAAACATCGCATAAACTTCATGACGAACCGGGTGTGCTTTATGCTGAATTGAATTTCATTTATTTTAAAAGACCATTAAGCGATTATCCTAATGATACTTTTTTCAAAAAACAGTGGGGTCTTGTAAATACAGGGAATGATCAATCAATAGCTGTAGAAGATGCAGATATTGATGCTGACAAGGCCTGGGAGTTCGCAAAAGGAAACAGCAACACAATCATTGCTATCGTCGATGTCGGGTTTGATGTTTTACAGGAAGATCTGAAACAAAATTTTGCTATCAATTTACTCGAGACTCCTTGGGATAATTCAGATGATCTAAGAGATGCTAATTCCTATGCCGACGATACAATAGGTTGGAACTTTGAATCGCAAAATAATAATTTGTTTAATAGCAGTTCACACGGAACATCTGTATCAGGAATTGCTGCGGCTCGTGGAAATAATGATACGGGTGTCATTGGCAGTTGCCCTGAATGCGGTATTTTACCCATTGTTGACGGTGGACACCCTGGAGATGATGTGAGTCAAATAGAATATATAATAGAAAGAGGTGCCAGGATCATTAACTATAGCGTGGAATATCCCCGTGAAATAGGATTTAATTCACCATTCAAAGAAGCTCTTGTTAGAGCAATCCGTTCTGGAGTTTTAATTGTTTGGGCATTATCAAATGGAGCAGATGAATATTGTGCATGTGATCAAAGTATCTGTACTGAACCAGCTTGTTTAGATAGCATTTTAACCGTTTCAAGATCTAACTCCATGGATACTTATGACTGTGGTGGGTATGGAAATTGTTTGGATATTTTAGCTCCAAGCTCAATACATCCGGAACGAGCTACTCCGTCATGCCCGGTCTATTTAAAAGTAACCACAACAGATATAATGAATGATGGCGGATATTGTTTTTTAGACCCTCCTGGTTCCACTACTGTCCGGGATGGGCAAACCGGTTGTACGGAGCCATTTCACGTTAACTATACAGGCTGCTTTTCCGGTACTTCTGCTGCAGCTCCATTAGTAGCAGGAGTTGCCGGGCTGATCCGGTCTTTGAATCCAGGCTTAACACCAATGCAAATAGAATATTTGCTGCAAGATTGTGCTGACAAAATTGATACGAGCAGTGGTCATTATTCAAAAAAAACTGGCTATTTCGATTTTGAATGTCCCTATCCCAACGGTACAGGTTCAAAAACAGGTTATGGAAGAATCAATGCATTTGAAGCAATAAAAATTGTTTCGTCGGATGCAGAAAGAGGTGGACGAAACGGTATCGATGTTTTTGTAAGAGATAATATATTAGATTGGGGAAATACGGAACAACCTAGTAATGTATTATTCAATGGTAACCCAAGAGGTAGTATCGGGCATTACCGAAGCCAGGATATAAAAGTCAACGCACCAAATGGGACAGGTAGCCCACCAACAAACAGTATAGAGTTTGAAAATTTTGTTGATGAGCAGCCGATCGCAAACCAAGTGAACAAAGTATATGTGCGAGTTCATAACAGAGGTCACCGGAGAGCGGCACATGTCGACGTAAAACTTTATTGGGTATATGGAGGAACAGTCCTCCCGCCACTATGGAATGGCTTTCCAAACGATGCTCCAACAGATGCCACGTGGTACTTTCTTGGAAGCGTTTCTTTAACAGATTTAGAATACTCCGGTGCTTCAGTTGCTTATACGAGCTCAGATAGATCACAAATCGCAAGCTTTGATTTTCCTGCTCCCTTACCTACCTCTGGTATGAGGAACCATTACTGCCTTGCAGCCTTTATCGACTCACCCGAAGATCCCTTAAACGTTTCCGGATTAGATGCAATTACTTTGCTTGATGATGCCACTCCCCGTTTCAATAATATTACGCACAGAAATTATTCAATCATTTCTTCTACTGATACCGATACTTCAGGCAATACTCTACTACTACACAATCCGTATGCTTATCCCGTGTCAACACTTGTAAAATTTGATGGAGCAAAAAATTTAATTAGGCGAATTGATAATATTTATGTAGACTGCGTTTTTGTAATGAGACCAAAAGAAAGCCGGCGCATCACTATTTATTTTAATAAACAGCCAATAAACCATACGGTTGAATTCACAGTACGGCAGGAAATCATACTTAATGAAAAAAAGAAAAGAAAAGTTATTGGCGGATATAGTTTTATTTTTACCCAATAAAAAAATGCCACCTCCGGGTGGCATTAAATAAATATTTATTTTGTAATTACTGTTCTACTATCCCTGCTTTTACCGCATACATAACCAACCCTGCCATACTCTTAGTACCAGTTTTGGTTTTTAATTTATCGCGGATAGCTTCAACGGTGCGGGGGCTCAGGTCAACTATATCAGCAATTTCCTTTGTGCTTTTTTCTTCACACATAAGGCGCAGGATAGTAATTTCTTTTTCATTTAAATGAACTTCGGCAGGTTTGTGCGCATCTGCGAAAGTCTTATTGCGTAAGCCACTCAATAATGCCTTATTAGTAAGATCATTAAAGAAAAATTCATTTTCATACACCTGTTTGATCGCTTCATAGATCTTTTCAGCGCCACTTTCCTTTGTCAGGTAACTGTTGGCACCTATCTCCATCATGCGGCTGATCATTGAATGATCATTGTGCATGCTGAGCATGATCACCTTCACGCCAGGATATAATTTTTTTATTTCGGGTAATGTTGCAAGTCCATCCATGATAGGCATTGATATATCAAGAAGTACAACATCGGGCTGAATATGCTTTAATAAATTAAGCATCTGCATGCCATTCTCAGCTTCAGCTACCATGTGTATATCCTTATGCGCAGTCAAAGATGCTTTCACACCGGAACGGAAAAGTGTGTGATCATCGGCAATAGCCACCTTAATTACATGGCTTGTTGTTTCTGGGTTTTTCATGAAATGATTGGTTTTAAAAATTTTTGATGAAATCGTACGATCCCATCGGATATTGGTTAGTAAATAAACGATTTTTTTTAAAACTTATTTTCTTAAATCGTTTCGAAGTGCAAATTGTAAAATTCCTGCAACATGTACCATAGTACAAGTACCTGATTTTACGTATGTGGAATATACAAGTAATAAAACGATAACGAGCAAAACTACTCAGTGATGAATGAGAAGTTTACGATAGCATCAGTAAAAACCATAAATGAAAGATCAGGAAGTTTTGCTCTTGTGTTATATACGATGCAACAATAGTTTTGCGTCAGAAAGTTGATTGATACGGACTCACTGTGCATACTTCGCAATCCGAAACCGTCCAATGTCCAAACCGTCCAAAAAAAAAATTTCCAATCCTTTGTAAAAACCAACGCACTGTCTCCGACAGTCAACTTTCCTTTTATCTTCTCTTAAAGAAGTTCCCGTTTTTAAAATCTGATTGTTAAGAAGTGAAGTAGGATCATTTATATTTTCTCTGCAACAATGTAAGCTCTGGGTTCTCCAACTGTGAATCGCTTTTTGCCGGGTATACTATAAATTTCTTTTAACTGAAACCCCGTTTTATTGAACATTGATTCCAGCTCAGAAATACTATAAATAAAATCAATCCCGGTTTTTTCTTCTTTCTCGCCAGTATCGGTTATTATAATGCTGTTGGTCTCTATTCTTGTAGGATGAAAAAGAAATTTTGATTCAGTTAAAAAAAGAAGCTCCCCTATCCTGCTCCAGCTTTTTTCTTTAAAACTATTCATTGCAATTTCAGCAATGGACCATGTATTGATAAAAAGCTTGCCTTTGGTTTTCAAATGCTCAGATATGTTTGAAAGTAAACGGATCACATCTTCTTCGTCAAAAAACTGCAAACTATTCCCCATACAGATAACCGCATCGTATTCCTGATCGATTTGCATTTCTAAAACATCAGTACAAATACTTTGAAGTGGTAATTTTTCAGATACGCTCTTTTCTTTTATTTCATTGATATAATCAGGAAGATTATCTACTGCCGTTACATTTATTTTTCTCCTTGCAAATTCAAGAGCATGCCGTCCATAGCCACACATTAAATCAAGGATATCACTTCCTAGATCCAGTTTTGCTTCTTCAACAATAAAATCAACTTCAGCCTTTGTTGTTTTTTCCGGGAAAATTTGCCGCCATATATCTTTATAATAACCGTCAAAAAAAGAATTATTAACGTTTTCAGGCTTAATATTTTGGGGCATAGGAAGTTTTTATTGATATAAAAATACTTCGGCTTAGATGAAGTGATACAAATATTTAATTACTCTAGTAATTTATTCCGCATGGCATACATTACAAGCCCAGCTATGGTCTTGGCGCCTACCTTTTGTTTCATATTCTGGCGTATGGTTTCAATAGTCCGTGGACTAAGAAATACTTCTTTTGAGATCTCCTCCGTTGTTTTATCCTCAGCGATCAATTTTAGTATTTTTATTTCTTTTTCAGAAAGCTTTACAGGATTAGGATAAAACTGCCTTACCTTCTTTTTATGCTGCAGTTTAAGCAGAACAGCTTTATTCACCAGGTCATTAAAATAAAAGTCATCGTTCATGCAAGTAAGTATCGCCTGGTAAATTTCTTCAGGGTCGGTTGTCTTAGTTAGATATGCATTGGCGCCCATCTCCATCATCTTCGTGATCATTTCCTGATCATCATACATGGTAAGGACAATGATCTTCAGTCCTTCGTATTCTTTCCTGATAAGGCTGATTGCATTGATGCCGTCTACTTCCGGCATCCGGATATCCATTAATATTACATCAGGCATCTTGATCTTCAGCTTATGCATCAGATCTTTTCCGTCTTCAGCCTCCCAAAGTATTTTCAGGTATTCTTTATCTCGTAGCGCCATTTTTATACCGTCACGAAATATCTTATGGTCATCAGCAATGGCAACTTTGATTTGATCAGCAGTCATGATTTGTGGTTCGCTTTAATGGGTTAAGTAAAAAGCTGGACGAAAATACTCCTTTTTTATAATCAATAAATTTTGAAAGCATTTGAACAAATTATTTACAATCAATAAAATAATAGATCCTACTATTAAATAGATTAAAGATTCAGTTAGTCTTTTAAATATCCATTTTAAAAATCTACCATGTAAGCAACCCAGAAAATTTATTGTATATATACGACCGGGTCAGTAAAAACCATAGCAATAAAGTTGGGCAAATTTGCTCTTGCACTCATTAGAATGCGTTTCTATATTTGAACCAAGTTGATTGACGAGGATTAGCTCCCTCAAACATCCAATGTCCTAATCCCGATCTCAATCGGGAAAAAACCGTCCAAAAAAGAAATCACATTATCCTTTGAAGACCATTGCGAACTCCGCAGTCAATCAACTTCTTTTCAATTTTCGAATCCAATCTATCTCCTGTGTAACAAATACACTTCTTCTTGTTTTCCACATCTGTTAACAAGTGCCTTAAAAATCGGGTAATTTCAGGGTAAACATCCTATTTTTATAGCCGTAAAAATACTAAAATTATTTAGAATTTTTACTCGAATTTATGTCGTATGAATACTTCGTAAAATGGTTGAAACTCTTTATGGAAGTGCATTTCATTCAATATAATAGTCAATGTCCAAATATTTCGCCCTTGAAAACCCCCTTCCTTTGGGCAATTTTTACCACACAATTAATCTTAAGGCTAAAAACTAGTGTTATGAAAAGAGTTGTTCAAGAAGATGTTTTAATTACAGTTTGGGAAGAATAAAGCCCGAATTATTTTAATCTAAGTAAAGTTTTTCTATTTTTGGATTTAATCCAATAAATAGAAAAACTTTTGCTTGATATAGTTACATATTCATATCTTATTTTCCCTTTACTCTTCCTTTTGTTTAGAACAAAATTTAAGGAAATCTTTCTTTTTTTACTTGCTATTTATGGGGTTGCTTTTTTTTCCTTGATATTTTTTGATGATTCAATTCCGAAAAACATCAAGAAATACTACCAGGGATTTTATACTTTTCTTGAATACACTTTCTTTACCTGTTTTATCTGGATGAACATTCGAAGCATAAATTTCAAAAAATTTATTGCCTTGATATCTTTATTATTTATCATTTTTCAGTTTTATTACGTTACAAATACTTCTCCACAAAGACTTGACAGTATCCCTATTGGAATAGAAACTATTCTGATTTTTATTTACATTTTTTACTTTCTTTTTGAGTTCTCGAAAAGCTCAAAGGATGTTTTTATCTATAATCATTACAACTTTTGGATCTCAGTAGGAATTATGATATATCTGGGCGGATCTTTCTTTTTCTTTATTTTAGTCAATGAACTTGATAAAAGCCAGAGAGCTAATTTTGGCACCATTACCTATGTGGCTGAAATAATCAAGAATTTATTATTTGCTTTTGCCATATTCGTTTATAAAAAATTCCCGTCAAATCAAACCCAAAAACTGCCTAAAAATATTCCGAACCTTGACATGAAGATGATCTAATCCACAACACCAACTATGTTCTTACTACAAGCCAATACATCTACTACAACAGCACTATTTATGGGCACTATTGGGATGCTTGTCCTTACTATCGGATTGGTTGTATTTATTATTATGCACCAGCGAAGAGTGCAGCGTTTCCAGCAAAAACTTCAGCAATTGGAAATAGACCAACAAAAAATGATGCTGAATGCTTCTATTAAAATGCAGGAAGAAGAACGCCAACGTTTGGCCGCAGATCTGCATGATGACGCAGGTCCATTATTAGCCACAGCAAGACTATATTTAAATGAGACTCTTGTAAACCAGGATAAGGTACACCAGCTTCAAAGTATTTACCAGGCAAGACAGATCATTGATGACACTATACAATTAATAAGAAACATAAGTCATGACCTGATGCCGCCCACGCTTAAAAACTTTGGATTGGAATCAGCTATTAATGACCTTTTTCAAAAGATCAGTGGCAGCGGTACTGTAAATGCCAGTCAGCGTTTCCATGATTATAAAGACAGGTTAAAACCAGAGAAAGAGTTACTTGTTTTCCGCATTGTCCAGGAACTTATCAATAATATTCTTAAGCATAGTAATTCCAGTTTTATCCACCTTACCCAGAATGTACATGCTGATAAGTTTTATCTCCGTATTCACCATGATGGCCGCGGTATTGTACAATCTGATTTTGAAAAATTGAATAAAAGTAATATCGGTTTGGGATTAAAAAATATTGGCAGCCGTATTCGCCTGCTGCAGGGTGAAATTCTTTTTGAAAAAGATATTTCTCAAACATATTATAAAGTGACGATCGAAGTGCCTAAGGATGATCCATACAGTTCATAAAACTGTATTCAAAAAATTATCCGTTCCCGGCTTTGAATTAATTAATAATTTTGGTGCAATCTGATAACTATGGGAATTATTAAAGTAGCCATTGCCGACGATCATAAAATCTTTCGTAAAGGCGTTATTCTTTCACTTCGCCCTTATACTAATATCAAATTTATTCTGGAAGCCGAAAATGGCGAAGAATTAATAAAAGGAATTCCCGGGAATGAGCCCGACGTAATACTGATGGATCTTCGAATGCCAGGCAAAGATGGAATGGAAGCCACTAAGATCATAAGCAAACAATACCCCCATATAAAAATTGTTGTGTTGACCATGTACGAAGATGAAAGATTCGTATCTCAC
>DATDCP010000536.1:0-3346 GCA_036524255.1 Chitinophagaceae bacterium | reverse complement strand
TTGGCAAAAATGGATTTACAATAGTTAAATAGCCTGAACTAAAATATTTTTCGCCACTTTCTCACTGAACTGCACAGTTTTCTTTTGCACCTCAACTGAAAAGGAATTATCATATTCAAGTTTTTCCAGCAGCTTAATTTTTATACCCGGCAGAATATTTAGTTTTCCTAAAAACTGAAGGAATGCGTCGCTGGTATCAATTAAATTTATAACAGTATAATTTTTTCCTGCTATACAATCTGAAAGAGGAACTGATAAATTAGGTTTTGTTTTTCCATTCTTATCAGGTATTGGGTCACCATGTGGATCAAAAGAGGGGTTACCAAGAAACTTATCCAGCCTGTCAACGAGATCATCTGATTCGATATGTTCCAATTGCTCAGCTAATTCATGCACCTCGTTCCATTTATAGTTCATTTTCTCTACAAGAAAAACTTCCCATAAGCGATGTTTACGAATGGTTAACAATGCTTTTTTCTTTCCTGTTTCAGTTAGCCGTATTGATTTATCCGGCCTTAATTGGAGCAATTTTCGCTCAGTCAGTTTGCGAACCATTTCTAATACAGTGGCCGGATTCAGGTTAAGAGCCTTCGCCAATGCAGTATTGTTCACTTTTTTATCCTGGCGGGTTTCAAGCTTAAAAAGTGTTTTCAGGTAATTTTCTTCAGAATGATGGGTAAAGTGAGCCATTCGACAAAAATAGACAGGATAACCAGAAAATAAAAATTTGGTACACCAAATAAATATACTTTGGATTACCCTTATCTTTGTCAATAACATGAAGAATACGATAAAGACGGCGGCTATAGTTTGCTTACTAATACTAGTAGGTATTGGTTGTCAAAAATTATTGCCGAAAGCCCCGGCTGATGATTCAATCCTGGATGGTCCGGTTGAAGGATTGACAAACGAGCAAAATGCCATTTTCCTGCGCGGAGATATCGCTTTTAATGATGATGTATTTATATCTCAAACAGGCCTGGGTCCTTTATTCGTTGCCACTTCATGCGGTAGTTGCCATGCCGGCGATGGTAAGGGTCATCCTTTTACAACTTTAATTCGCTTCGGACAAATTGATACTTTCGGAAACCAGTTTCTTCAGCGGGGTGGACCACAATTACAGAACCGGGCTATACCGGGTTTTTCACCTGAGGAAATTCCCTCCGGTATACCTTTTTCAAAATTCACACCACCCGCTAATACTGGTTTAGGTTTCCTGGAAGCCATTAGTGATGCAACTCTATTGGCTTTATCAGACCCGAATGATGCAAATGGTGATGGCATTTCGGGAAGACCAAATTGGATCAATGTTCCTCAGTATTGTATTTATCGTCCAGGAACAATTGAAAGAAATGGGAGATATATCGGACGCTTTGGAAAGAAAGCAGCAGTATATGATCTCTTGCAGCAAACAGTGAATGCATATAACCAGGATATGGGTGTGAATTCAACTTATGAACATTATAGTACGTACACGGCTCTTGAAGTTGATCCAGAGATCACAAATCAAACGGCACTTGATGTCGTGTTTTATCTTCAAACTTTAAAGGCGCCAATTCAAAGAAATAAGAACGATGCTGATGTTATTGCAGGACGGCAGGTGTTTTTAAATATCTCCTGTGGTAAATGTCATGTACCAGAATTGCAAACAAGCCATTCTCCAATAGTGCCATTATCAAATAAAACTTTTTCCCCTTACACTGACCTGCTTTTGCATGATATGGGTCCGGGTCTTAATGATGGGTATACAGAAGGAACAGCATTGCCCGCAGAATGGCGTACTCCGGCACTGTGGGGGCTGGGTTTATCTAAAAATTCGCAAGGCGGCCAATATTTTTTAATGCATGATGGAAGAGCTACAAGCATTGAACAAGCCATTTTAATGCATGGAGGCGAAGCTGAGCAGAGTAAAAATAATTTTCAACAGCTTACAACTGCTGACAAAGCAAAGCTTCTTAAATTCCTTGAATCGCTATAATTAAAATGGACAGAAGAGAATTTATAAAGAATAGCTGTACAGCATGTTTATCTGTAACTGTAATTGGAACTGCGATCTCATCATGTACTGCCACACGATACATCAGCGGGACATTAGGAAAAGATGGTTTGTTTATAGATACAAATGAATTTGTAACAAAGCAAAATGGAAAAACGGTATACCGTTCATTTATAATTGTACGAAATGATGCTTTGCAATATCCTGTTTGTGTTTATCGGCTTAACGACAATGAATATTCTGCTCTATGGATGCGATGCACTCATCAAGGGACCGAATTGCAGGCATCTGGTGACAGGCTTCAATGCACTGCACACGGAAGTGAGTTTGATAACAAAGGTTCGGTAAAAACCGGTCCTGCTGACAGATCGTTAAGAAGCTTTCCAATTACAGTTTCCAATAATCAACTTTTTATTGACATGAGAGCAATATGAATAAAAAATATTTACTGATACTATTTGTGTGCTGCTTTGCAGAAACTGCTTTTACTCAGATCGATCCTTCATTGCTAAAACGTATTCCGAAAGACACATCAGTGAACAAAATGAACATTGATGCACTATATAACAGGCCTTTTTTACAGTTAGGTAAATTGCCTGTTGCAATTGGAGGATATGCCGAAGCCAATTATCAATACCTGCAGGAAGATGGAGTTACAGAAGGACATCAATTCCAGATGCGGAGGATGAGTTTATTTATTTCTTCATCTATCAGCAACCGGATAAAATTTTTGAGTGAGATAGAATTTGAAGATGGCACCAAAGAGATAAGTCTTGAATTTGCTTCAGTTGATTTTGAATTTAATCCCTTTCTAAATCTTCGCGGAGGAGTTGTATTAAATCCAATTGGCGCTTTTAATCAAAATCATGATGGCCCAAAATGGGAATTTGTTGATCGTCCCATTGCTGCTACACAAATGCTTCCTGCTACTTTTAGTAATGCTGGTTTTGGGTTATATGGAAAAAAATACAATAAGGATTGGGCCTTCGCTTATGAAATTTATTTGACAAATGGATTTAATGACCTCATTATTAATAATGCTGAGAATAAAACTTTTTTACCTGCTACAAAAGAAGATCCTGACCGTTTTGAAGAAAGCTTTAATGGCAGTCCATTATTTACCGGGAAAATTGCAATAAGAAATAATAAGATCGGTGAACTGGGAGTTTCATATATGGGAGGGGTGTATAATAAATACGAAGATGATGGATTAACACTTGATGTAAAAAGAAGCGTCAATGTATTTGCATTGGACTTTAATACGATCATCCCTAAAATAAAAACCGCTATCAATGCCGAGTGGGCATGGGTAAATGTGAATGTGCCGGATACTTATACAGAACAATTTGG
>DATDCP010000535.1:0-10108 GCA_036524255.1 Chitinophagaceae bacterium | reverse complement strand
CAGGGAACAAATGTTTCAGGAATTTTGGTCCTTGTCTTTATATTTGGAATAATGGCATTAGGACGGTCATTTGCCGGACCTGTTGTTCATAGACTTAATCCAAATGGAATGTTGATATTCTCCGCAATATTTGCTGGTATTGGTCTTGTGTTATTAAGCAAGGTTAGCGGGTATGCAGCATTTGGAGCCGCCGCAGTTTATGCAGTGGGCATCTGTTTTTTCTGGCCCACTATGCTTGGATTTGTTGCTGAATATTTACCCAAGACAGGTGCATTAGGTCTATCATTAATGGGCGGAGCAGGTATGTTTTCAGTTTCATTGATCTTACCAGTCATGGGAAAGTGGTTGGATCAGGCAAAGGCAAAAGCAATCTCAGAAGGAATGGAAACAGTACAAGCTGAAGCCGCCGCAGGTTCAGAAACATTTATGAAAGTAGCCATTATGCCGGCCATACTTCTTGTAATTTTCATAGTAATATATATAGTAAGACGAAATGTTTATAAGCAGCAGAAAGAAGCTCACGCATAAATATTGATTCTGAAAATTATGAAGCTTACTACCCGTTTTCAGCTTTCACTTATGATGTTCCTCCAGTTTGTTGTATGGGGATCCTGGTATGGGCAACTTTCCAAATATCTTTTTGCTATCAATTTTGATGGTGTGCAGGTCGGGAATATCTATGCTACTTTTTCAATTGCAATGATCATTTCCCCATTTTTAGTTGGTATGCTTGCTGACAGATTTTTTGCAGCACAAAAAGTATTAGGTGTTTTGAATTTGATCGGAGCTGGTTTGCTGTTTTTGCTTACCCAAATAACTGACTATGATACTTTTTATTGGGTAATGCTTATGTATTGCCTGACTTTTGCTCCTACTATTGCCTTAACGAGTTCTATTTCTATGCGCCAGATGACGGCGCCGGAAAAAGAGTTTCCCATAATCCGGTTGATGGGTACAATTGCGTGGATAGCTGTTACAAACCTGATCGGGTTTATGGGCTGGGGTGATACAAGTACTATTTTTCATATATCAATGATCACTGCAATTGTGATCGGGCTATTTGCTTTCACTTTGCCCAATACTCCTCCTACTATTAAAGGGCCAGTTGGCGTCGGGCAGATCATAGGTAAAGATGCATTTGTATTATTTAAAGACAGGTCATTTACAATATTCTTTATTTCGTCGATATTAATTTGCATCCCACTTTCTTTTTATTATGCAATGGGTAATCCATCCATAACAGATGCCTATAAAACAGCTTTTGTTGATGCTCATCCGGGAGAAGCTTTACCTAAAACATTTTTTGTTGAAAATAAAATGTCACTGGGACAGGCTTCAGAAGTATTTTTTATGTTGTTGTTACCATTTGCGTATAGAAAACTCGGAATAAAGTGGATATTAATTCTGGCTATAGTTGCATGGATCATTCGTTTTCTTTGTTTTGGTTATGGTAATGCAACTTCAGCTGAATGGATGCTATATGCTGGTATATTACTGCATGGTATTTGTTTCGACTTCTTTTTTGTCAGCGGAATGATCTACAGTGATCAAAAAGCAGGCGAAAAAATAAAATCCCAGGCGCAGGGCTTGATATCTTTAGCCACTTATGGCCTCGGTATGTATATTGGTTCTCTTATTTCAGGATATGTGCAAAAAAAATACACGGCCGGCGTCGGGGAAAATGCAATAACCGACTGGACAAATGTATGGCTTGTCCCTGCAGGTATTGCAGGAGTTGTCTTAATTCTATTTTTAGTATTATTTAATGAAAAAAGAAAAACATTGAAACCGGTATGAATTGGTAATGTTTGTAACTTTAGAATCTGCTTGTAAATATGAAAAAATCAAACCGTCGTGACGCCTTGAAAAAAATTGCAGCAGGGACTGCAGCTGCTACAGTCGCTCCGTTTATAAGTTCCTTTGCCACAGAGGAATCAACTTCAAAAAAATTAAAATTGAAAGGCAATATCAATCACTCGGTTTGCCAATGGACATACAATTTTATTCCATTAGAAGAACTTTGTGTTGAAGTAAAAAAAATAGGTATTGGCGCTATTGACCTGATAGCTCCAAAAGATTGGCCGACACTAAAGAAACATGGATTGTTTTGCTCAATGTGTTATATAGCAGGTAAAGTAAGTCTCACCGAAGGTTGGAATAACAAGACCTTTCATCCACAACTGATCAAAGATTTTAGCGAAACTATCCCCCTTGTAAAAGAAGCCGGTTATAAAAACCTGATCTGCTTTAGCGGCAACCGCAAAGGAATGGATGATGAAACAGGTATGAATAACTGCGTTGAAGGCTTAAAACAGATAATGGGTCTTGCAGAAAAGAATGGCGTGATGATCCAAATGGAATTGTTGAATAGTAAAGTTGATCATAAAGATTATATGTGTGATAAAACACCATGGGGGGTGGAATTGGTGAAAAAGATCGGCTCACCTAACTTCAAATTACTCTACGATATTTATCATATGCAGATCGATGAAGGCGATGTGATAAGATCAATACAAAACTATAACCAGTATATTGGGCATTATCATACAGCGGGTGTTCCGGGTCGTCATGAAATAAATGAAAGCCAGGAATTGTATTACCCGGCGATCATGGAAGCAATTGTAAAAACAGGTTTTAAAGGTTATGTAGCGCAGGAATTCATGCCGACAGGTAAAACAAATGATGAAAAATATGCAGCATTGAAAGATGCCGTAAGAAGATGTGATGTGTGACCCCCTGTCCACTAAAAGGGACACTTCGATTGAAGATGTTTTTCAGATCATTGAAACTTTTTTTACTCCGAAGGAGTAAAATATCAATAGCCCCGGGTTTTAACCCGGGGATCGAATGAAAGATTTTTTAAAAGAACCCCGTAGGGGTTCAACATTCAATTGTTGAATTGTGTTGTTATAGTATAATGGTGCGAACCTTCGGGACTGCGTCCGCAAGTTTCAAATAAGCTTCGCTTATTTTCACTTGTGCTCTTGATAAACTGCGACGCAATTGTTGAATAATGAGTAGAACCTTGAACGGAGCGTCGCAACGAAAGTCAAATAGTAGCACTTCAGCAGGGCTCATAAAAAAATTTGTATTCAAAAATCAATATTCAATTTTAAATACCAAGTAAAACATGGCAGACAATAACACTTTTGATGCGATCGTGGTTGGCTCAGGTATTAGTGGTGGCTGGGCAGCTAAAGAACTTACTGAAAAGGGTCTTAACACAATTATGCTTGAAAGAGGTTACGATATCAAGCATGGTAAAGATTATGAGGCAAGCAATAAGCCAGTGTGGGAATATCCGCACCGCGGTGGCAGAACACAAAAAATGATCGCCGATTATCCAAACCTGAAAAGAGATTATCCGCTGAATGAAAGAAATCTTCATTATTGGGCAAGTGATAAGGATAACCCCTATACCGAAACAAAAAGGTTTGACTGGTTCCGTGGCTATCATGTGGGTGGTCGTTCCCTGATGTGGGGTCGCCAAAGCTATCGTTGGTGTGAAGAAGATTTTTTAGCAAATGCAAAAGATGGTATTGCTATTGACTGGCCTATCAGGTATAAAGACCTTGAAGACTGGTATACTTATGTTGAAAAATTCGCAGGCATTCAGGGCTCTTATGAAAAACTTCCGCAATTACCAGATAGCCATTTTTTACCCGCGATGGAATTGAACATTGTAGAAAAAGACGTAGCTGCAAAGATCAAATCACATTATAATAATAAACGTACACTTATTATTGGACGTACCGCACATATTACTGGTCCATTAGGCCATAGCCCTCAAAGAACAAATTGCCAGTATCGTGATATGTGCTGGAACGGTTGTCCTTTCGGCGCTTATTTCAGTACACAATCATCTACATTACCTGCAGCAATGGCAACAGGCAAACTTACTCTTGGCATCAATTCAATTGTTAAAGAGATCATTTACGATAAGGAGACTAAAAAAGCAAAAGGTGTAAGAGTGATTGATGCTGAAACAATGCAAACAAAAGAATATTTTTCAAAAATTATTTTCCTCTGTGCTTCGGCACTCAATTCAGCATGGATACTGATGAACTCAGCTACAGATATCTGGCCCGATGGATTAGGAAGCAGTAGTGGCGAACTGGGACATAATGTTATGGATCATCATTTCCGTGTTGGTGCCGAAGGTGATGTGGAAGGATATGAGGATAAATATTATTTCGGTCACCGGCCTACCGGTTTCTATATTCCACGCTTCCGAAATTTTGATGGTGATAAAAGAAATTATATACGTGGATTTGGTTATCAGGGTGGCGCAAGAAGGGATGGCTGGGGTCGTTCGGTAGCCGAGCTAAGCATTGGTGCAGATCTGAAAGATGCATTGAGCGAGCCAGGCGGTTGGAGAATTGGAGGAACGGCATTTGGTGAAACACTTCCTTATCATGACAACAAGATCACACTAGATAAGACAATGAAGGATAAATGGGGCCTGCCTGTCTTGAATTTTGATGTTGAGTTTAAAGAGAATGAGCAAAAGATGCGGGTGGATATGAAAGCTGACATGAAAGAGATGCTGGAAATAGCCGGCGTAAAAAATGTACGGGAGTATGATGGTGATAACGCTCCGGGTATGGGTATTCATGAAATGGGTGTTGCCCGAATGGGTCGTGATGCAAAAACATCAGTGTTGAATGGTAATAACCAGGTTTGGGATTGCAAAAATGTATTTGTTACTGATGGCGCCTGCATGACAAGTGCATCTTGTGTAAATCCATCACTCACTTATATGGCGCTGACTGCAAGAGCTGCGGCATTTGCAGTTGATGAATTGAAAAAAATGAATGTTTAATTAATCTTATTAAATTTTTTATAATGGACAGACGTGAATTATTAAAAATGATCGCTGCCGCGACTGGCGGTGTTGTTATTGGCGGAGAATTCTTTCTTGCTGGTTGCAAAAATCCTGATGCAGGAGTTGGTGTTTCAAGCACTTTCACTGAATCGGATATTGCTTTTTTGGATGAAGTAGCTGAAACTATTTTTCCAAAAACTTCAACACCCGGCGCCAAAGACGCCAAGGTGGGTCAGTTTATGACAGTGATGGTAAATGATTGTTATGAAGAAAAAGATCAAAAAGCTTTTCATGAAGGAATGAAGAAGCTTGATGATGCGTGTAACAAAATGCATGGTCACAGTTTCATGAAAGCATCGCCAGAACATCGTAAAGAATTACTTGTTGCTCTTGATAAAGAAAGAGGCGAATATCAAAAAACAAAAAAGCAAGAAGACCCCAATCATTATTTCCAGCCTTTCAAACAACTGACGATCATGGGCTACTTTACTTCTAAAGAAGGAAGAGAAGGAGCAACAAGATATGAGCCTAATCCAGGAAAATATATTGGTGATTTTGATTATAAAAAAGGTGATAAAATTATTACCAGTCTTAGTTAATGGAAGAACAATTTGATGTGATCGTACGTGGTACTTGCATTAGGATAAAGGATTAAAAAATTAATGCCGGAACATGGTCGTAATATTTCATTTCAAAAGTTATCTAACGCAAAAAAACATAGCATTCATCTGCAACGGAGAATTAAAAAAAGAAATCTTTAAACCAATTAATAAATATTAATGGCAGATAATAATACATACGACGCAATAGTAGTTGGCTCTGGTATTTCAGGCGGCTGGGCCGCTAAAGAACTTTGTGAAAAAGGTTTGAAAGTGCTGATGCTTGAACGAGGCGGTCCATACGAACATATAAAAGATTATAAGACCGCATCTCAAGATCCGTGGGATTTTAAATACCGTGGTGCGACTACTGCACAACAGAAAAAGGACTACCCGGTTATTCATCGTGGATGGGCAGCAAATGACAGGGTGATGCATGCATGGGTGAATGAAATTGAATCTCCCTATACAGAAATAAAACCTTTTACGTGGTGGCGTGTATATCGAATGGGCGGTCGTTCTATCTTATGGGGCCGCCATAGTTATCGCTGGAGTGAAACGGACTTTGAAGCAAATGCAAAAGACGGCCATGGTATTGATTGGCCAATTCGGTATGATGATCTTGCTTCATGGTACGATCATGTTGAAAAATTTGCTGGCATTAGTGGTTCGTTGGAAGGTTTGTCACAATTACCCGATGGGAAATTTATGACTCCAATACCATTAAACATGGTAGAAAAAGATGTTGCTGAAAAAATAAAGAACTTTTATAAAGGCCAGCGACACCTTATCAATAGCCGTGTTGCAAATATTACAGAGCCGCTTAACGAAAGAACGAATTGCCAGTTTCGGAACCGTTGCTGGGAAGGGTGCCCATTTGGGGGATATTTCAGTACACAATCCTCTACCCTTCCTGCCGCAATGAAAACAAATAATCTTACAGTAAGACCTTTATCTATTGTTACAAAAATATTATACGATAAAGATAAAAAGAAAGCAACCGGAGTTGAAGTACTTGATGCAAGTGATAATAAAACTTATCAGTTCAAATCAAAGATCGTTTTTGTTTGTGCATCTGCACTGAACTCTACATGGCTGTTATTTAATTCAGCTACGGATGTTTTTCCCGAAGGGCTGGGAAGCAGCAGTGGTGAATTAGGTCATAATGTAATGGATCATCATTATAATCTTGGTGTATCAGGAGAAATAGAAGGTTATACTGATACCCAGGAACAAGGTCGTCGTCCCTGTGGATTTTATATTCCAAGATTTGCAAATTTTTCAGGCGATACAAAGAAAAGAGATTTTCTAAGAGGTTTTGGATACCAGGGCAGCGCTAGCAGGCAAAATTGGGGAAGAGAGATCGCAGAATTAAATGTCGGCAGTGAATTTAAAGATGCTATATGTGAACCGGGGAGTTGGAGAATTGGCGCTACAGGCTTTGGCGAAATTCTTCCTTATCACGAAAACAAAATTTATTTAGATAAAAACAGAAAGGATAAATGGGGCTTGCCAGTTCTCGCCATGGATGCTGAATTAAAAGATAATGAAATGAAGATGAGAGTAGCTATTAAAGAAGAACTTAAAGAAATGTTAGATGCAGCGGGAGTTAAAAATCTAAGCACATATGATAGCGGACATGCTATCGGGCATGGCATTCATGAAATGGGAACGGCAAGAATGGGAAATGATCCAAAGACAAGTGTCCTGAATAAACACAACCAGGTGTGGGATGCGATGAATGTGTTTGTGACAGATGGAGCTTGTATGACAAGTGCTTCCTGCGTAAATCCGTCACTTACTTATATGGCATTTACAGCAAGAGCAGCAGATCATGCAGTTAATGAGTTAAAAAAACAAAACATTTAAAAACCCCTAAATCCCCTAAAGGGGACTTTAGAAACATTAAAATTGTTAATGTCTGATAAAAGCCCATATAAAAAAGGCGGTATGTTTGAAGGTGCGTCTTTTTTGCTTTTTGAAAAGGCAAAGGACTTACGCAAAAGAATGACCAAGGCAGAAGAAATATTATGGATGCATTTAAAAAAAGGCATAAGTGGGTATAAATTTCGAAGGCAACATCCAATAGCAACTTATATCGCTGATTTCTTTTGTTATAGGTTAAAATTAATAGTAGAAGTCGATGGCTCAGTTCATAATATTAGTGAAGTTATAAGCAACGATATTACCAGACAGACCGACTTAGAAAATTTAGGTTACACAATTATAAGATTTACTAATGTCGAGATATTTGAACAAGTTGATAAGGTGCTTAATAAAATTTCAGAATCAGTAAACAATATTATTAATAATAAAACTCTGAAAAACGGAGTCTAAAAAGCCCCCTTTAGGGGGTTGGGGGGTTACCAAATGGAAAGAAGAGAACTCTTAAAAATGGTCGCACTTGCTACAGGTGGAGTTGTAATAGGCGGAGAATTTTTTCTTGCCGGGTGTAAAAGCAAAGATGCGGAAGTGGCAGGAACAGCTTTTTCAGCTGATAACATTGCTTTTCTTGATGAAGTAGCAGAAACGATCATACCCAAAACCACAACGGCTGGTGCGAAGGAAGCAGAAGTTGGAAAGTTTATGACTGTTATGGTAAATGACTGCTATGAAGAAGCCGATCAGAAAATATTTCATGAAGGGATGAAGAAATTGGATGAAGCCTGTAATAAAATGCACGGGCATAGTTTTATGAAGGCTGAACCAGCTCATCGTAAAGAATTATTGACGTCGCTTGATAAGGAAGCAAAAGAATACATGAAAACTAAAAAAAAGGAAGATCCAAATCATTACTTTTTAATGATGAAACAACTTACTTTAATGGGTTATTTTTCATCAAAACCCGGATTGGAACAAAACTTCGCCTATCAGCAAACGCCGGGAAAATATGATGGAGCTGTGCCTTATAAAAAAGGAGATAAATTATTTGTTTAGTATTTAATCAATACACATATGAAAAGAAATGAGTTTTTGAAATTAAGTGGCGGGCTTGCATTGGCAGGGCTTGCATCAAAGTCAGGTTTTGCTGCGCTTGCCGGAGAATCAGCTAAGCTGAAGAACTTTGGGATCCAACTATGGAGTGTTCGTGATGACCTTGCAAAAGATCCAAAAGGAGTTTTAAAACAATTGTCATCCTATGGTTATAAACAAATAGAAAGCTTTGAAGGTGGTAAAGGAATGTTTTGGGGAATGAGCAATACAGAATTTAAAAGTTATATGGATGAATTGGGAATGAAAATAATTGCCAGCCATTGCGATATAAATAAAGATTTTGAAAAGAAAGCAGCCGATGCCGCTGCAATTGGGATGAAATATCTTATTTGTCCATATAAAGGCCCACTAGAAAAGATAAAAAATATCGATGAATTTAAAAAATTTGCAGATGAGTTCAACCAGAAAGGTGAAATATGCAAGAAAAACGGAATTCGATTTGCCTATCACAATCATGATTATTCTTTTGTTACAATGAGTGGTGAAATGGGCCAGGATGTGATGATGAAGAATACAGATGCAAGTCTTGTAGATTTTGAATTGGATATGTATTGGGTAGGGGCTGCAGGACAGGATATTGAAACATGGCTGAAAAAATATCCAAAACGATTCCGCTTATGCCATGTAAAAGATCGCAAGAAGGATGCGCCACTAACTGAAAAAGATGCAAGTGTTGTGGTAGGTACCGGAAGCATTAACTATCCAAAGATCCTGAAGACAGCAAAGAAATATGGAATGGAATATTATATAGTCGAACAGGAAAAATGGGAAGGAACAACTCCAATGCAAGCTGCGCAGGCTGATGCTGTTTACATGAAAACACTTTCTATCTAATACAACTACAATAACGCATTTTTCAAAGCCCTGACCTCGTAGGGGCTTATTTCATTATTAGAATAACTCTCTGCTGAATCTGCAAAAGCAGGATGAATAAACTGCATGGAACTTTTTGCTTTTCCGCGAAGCGATGAATGAAATTCTATACAACCAGTTTTTTCTGCCAGCATTTTAATATTATCTTTTCGTACACCGCTGCCTGGCAGAATGATGATGCGGTCATCCGCTTTTTTGTTTAGCTCGGCAATAAGATCAACGCCTTCACTTACTGTAGGTTTCTGGCCGGACGTAAGAATTCGTTGACAACCGATCTCGATCAATTCTTCCAAGGCCGCAAAAGGATCTTTACAACGATCGAATGCACGATGAAAAGTTACTTCTAATGGATAAGCAAGCTCGATCAGTTCTGAAGTTCTTGTCATATCAATAGTCCCATCCATATTCAGTAATCCAATTACTATTCCTTCACATCCTAACTCCTTACATAGCTTAATATCATTCTTCATTATTTCAAACTCATCCTTTGTATAAAGAAAATCACCGCCTCTTGGTCGAATGATCGGGAACAAAGCAATATCAAAAGCTTCCCTGCATTTTTTTATATGAGCATAAGAAGGAGTTGTACCTCCTTCTGCAAGATTAGCGCAGAGCTCAATACGATCAGCACCACCTTCAACTGCCGATTTAGTAGTCAGAAAATCGGAAGTAGCGATCTCAATTAAATACTTCATTTATTTTTTTGTCGGGTTAAACCAGCTTTTAGATTTTACAAGTTTCTCCATTTCATTTGTCCTGATCGCATATTCAAATCCAGGGTGAATGGCAAAACTTCCAACCTGTCCTTTTTTATTTA
>DATDCP010000534.1:0-3168 GCA_036524255.1 Chitinophagaceae bacterium | reverse complement strand
TCTATACTGCCATCTTGTGTAAATGGAGTAACAATTGCTACACCGGTACCACGAAACATTTCACGAAGAGACATGATCAATTTTAGATTTTAGATTTCGGATTTAAGATTTATAAATGCTGAGCAAAGTTACTGAAAGTACAAGAGTGCGACGCAACGGAAGTTTAATAGTTATACCAAAGCCGGGCTCATTTAAAAAACTATCATCAATAATACCTTTTCAATAAACAATGAAGAATTGATCTAAGTTCCCTTTAGGGGACAGGGGTTTCATCCCAGAATCCCATTTTTCCAAACTTGACGATCCGTTGGCTCACTCTTTCTTCAGCAGGTATTTGTTTTAATTCTTTTATCACAGGTACTAGAAAATTCTTCAGTATTTCCGCTGACTGATTATAATCCCAATGTGCACCACCATCAGGTTCAGGAATTATTCCATCGATCAATCCAAAATTCAACATATGATCGGGAGTGAGTCGTAATTGCTCGGCTGCTACTTCTTTTTTATCCCAACTGCGCCAAAGAATAGAAGAACAACTTTCGGGGCTAATAACAGTATACCATGTATTCTCCATCATAAACACCCGATCGCCCACACCAATACCCAATGCCCCACCACTTGCCCCTTCACCAATAATGACACAGATCACTGGTACTTTGAGGCGTATCATTTCATAAATATTCCTCGCAATTGCTTCTCCTTGTCCTCTTTCTTCCGCTTCTAAACCTGGAAAGGCACCGGGAGTATCGATCAGTGTAATAACCGGCTTATTAAATTTTTCAGCAAGTTTCATTAACCGCAGTGCTTTGCGGTAACCTTCTGGATTTGCCATTCCGAAATTCCGCATCTGCCGCATTTTGGTATTGATACCTTTTTGCTGTCCAACGATCATCACGGTTTCTCCATCCAGGTTTGCAAAACCTCCGATCATGGCCTTATCATCTTTTACATTGCGATCTCCATAGAGTTCAAGAAAACATTTGGTCATTTTCTCTATGTACTTCATGGTATAAGGCCGGTCGGGATGGCGGCTTAGTTGTACCCGTTGCCAGCTTGTAAGATGCTGGTTGATCTCCTTTCTTTTTTGCGCAATGCTCTCTTCCAACTGGCGGATAGGCTCAGTCATATCCATCTTATTCTTCTCGGCATCGTGCTTATACTTTTCTATAGTTTCGATCAGATCCTTGATAGGTTTTTCAAAATCAAGAAACTGTCGGTTGGCATTGGACGGCATAGGCTGAAAATGAATGGCGAATGTAAGAATAAAATAATAATAGCCTTATGGGCCTTCCAGCGGCATAATGATTGTAACATTCCTTCCATGAAACAACTTACAATCCTCTTGCTGTCATTTATTATCTCAGCCAGGGATCACTGCCAAACACCCCATATCATGGATTCATTAAATATTCCCAAACAATCAATTGATACCACTTTTTCACGTCCCTATGCACTGATCGCAGGTGGTAGCAAAGGAATTGGATATGCACTTGCAGAAGCATGGGCAAAACGTAACTACAATCTTATACTTATCGCAAGACATTGGGATAGTCTTGCAACTGCAAAGCATAAATTGGAATCAGCGTATGGTATTCATATTGAATTACTATCTTATGATCTGAGTCGCGAAGAATCTGCAATTGAAATTTCCCAATGGTGTTTGGAAAGAAATATTCCTTTAAAGGTCCTTTGCAATGTAGCCGGTGCAGGAGGTTCACGAGATTATCTTAGCACGAGCCTCGATACATTACGATATATGGTTAGGCTGAATATAGAATCCTGCATGGCACTAACACTTACATTACTTCCACTGCTGGAAAAAAACTCACCCTCTTACATTATTAATGTGGCAAGCATGGCGGGCTTTGCACCAATACCCATAAAAAACATTTACTCCGCCACTAAATCAGCTGTTATTTTTTTTAGTCACTCTTTGCATTACCAGCTAAGGGATAAAGATATCAGTGTAAGCTGCCTGGCACCGGGGCCAGTATATACCAAACCAGAGATCGTTGCAGAAACAAAAAAGCAATTGGGGAAATTTGGCGACAAAATAGCCAGGCCCCCGCAAAAAGTTGGAGAAAAAGCAGTACGAAAAACTCTAAAAGGGAAAATGATCATTGTTCCCGGATTCTTAGCAAATGTGATGTCAGGCATTTTACGGATCTTACCCAAAAAAACTTCTGCATCCATTTATGACAGGCTTAACAAAGGATGATATTAAAAAGGATCACCATGAGTTTGTTTGATCAACGTTTTAATAAGTGAAGGGAAAGACCGCCCAAGTCTTATCATTAAAGTTGTGAGCCATTGGCTATCGAATAAACTTTGCAGCATTCGACCGGCTTTTAATCGCCTGGCAAAAAGTTTATTCCATTTCACTTTATACTCCTGCTCCATTATTTCTCTTGAAATTGTTCCTTCTAAAAACTTCATGATTTGTTGCGCTGTAATTTTACTTGCATGCATTGCCATACTCATCCCATTGCCGCATAATGGAGTGATCATTCCTGCAGCATCACCGATCATCAGCACATGATCTTCTGTCAAATTCTTTTTATCAAAACTTATTTGTGAAATAACAACGGGTTCTTTCCATAGCATTTCACATTCGTCAAAGATCTTTTTTAAATGAGGGTTTGCAGAAAGGATCGTTTGCTCCATCTTCTTAATATCATTACCGCTGTTCTGCAAATTATCTGCTACAGTAAGATAACAGAAACAAAACTGTTCATTTTCAATTTTTGAAATACCACAATATCCTTTCTCGAAATTATGAAGTGCGATCAGGTCCTCAGGGAAATTGTACCGGATATGATATTTTACCCCGATATAATTATTGAGCTTATTCTTCGTTGCCAAAACAAATGGTCGCTTCCATTTAACATCAAGATTACTTCTTTTACCAAAACAGCCAACTGCTACTTTCGATTTGAAATCCCCTTTTGTTGACTGAATATTAAACTCGTCATTGGAAAAATTGATCTCATTGACGCGAGTTTGTTCAAATAATACAACGCCGGACTGTTTTGCTATTTCCGCTAAACAATGATCAAGTTTGTAACGACTGATACCAAAACCGCCCAATGGTAATTCCTGTTCAAATGAATTTCCATTTTTTGCAGATACACATAGTCTTTTGATCTGTGATACATTCAATGATCTGAG
>DATDCP010000533.1:0-4011 GCA_036524255.1 Chitinophagaceae bacterium | reverse complement strand
CTACCATTCCGCTGAAAAAGAGAAACAGGATGGCAGCTATAAATAGTCTTGATTTCATAAAAGAATTTTTTAGAGGAACGGAAAGATAAAGAAATCCGGTCTGCAATAGGCCGCCGTTTATCAATTTATACAGGGGTAAGGACTAAGTTTATTGAAAGGGTTAATTCTTGCTAAATCAGCTTGAACTATTTCAACTTACCTTAACTTCGCAGACCTAATTTTTATCTTAATGATCCGCAAACAGGAAACTCTTTCCGACGTAGTAATAAAATTTGCTGGTGACAGCGGTGATGGTATGCAGCTTACTGGTTCTCAGTTTACCAACAATACTGCCATGCTGGGGATCGACCTTGCCACTTTCCCGGATTTCCCTGCTGAGATCCGTGCACCCCAGGGAACTTTGCCCGGCGTTAGTGGATTCCAGCTTCGCTTTTCAAGTAACCCGGTTTTTACTCCCGGTGATCTTTGTGATGTGCTGGTAGCGATGAATGCTGCTGCATTAAAAACGAATCTTAAACAATTAAAAAAGGGCGGAAAAATAATTGCCAACACAGATGGTTTCGATGGAAAAAATCTTCGGTTGGCAAACTATAAAGAAGGTGTGAATCCTTTGGAAGATGGTAGCCTTGGTAATTACGAAGTGATAAAAATGGATGTGACCAAGATGACCCGTGAGGCATTGAAAGATATCACGATGGGAATGAAGGAGAAGGACAGGGCAAAAAATATGTTTGTGCTTGGATTTCTTTATTGGATGTATAACAGGGGCATGGACGGCACCATTGGTTTTTTGAAAGAAAAATTTGGCAAAAAAGACGAAATACTCAATAGTAATATTAAAGCATTGCAGGCTGGTTATAATTATGGCGACACTACTGAAACTTTTACCACTACCTATAAAGTGGAAAAAGCAAAGATGGAAGTAGGTGAGTATCGCTCTATCATGGGTAACCAGGCGGTGACGTTAGGATTGATCGCAGCTTCACAAAAAAGTGGTTTGCAATTATTCCTTGGTTCTTATCCAATTACTCCGGCATCTGACATTCTTCATGATCTTGCTAAGTATAAAAATTTTGGTATAAAAACTTTCCAGGCAGAAGATGAGATCGCCGCGATCACATCTGCAATCGGTGCTGCTTATGGTGGTAGTCTTGGTATTACAACATCAAGTGGACCGGGTATTGCATTAAAGGCAGAAGCAATGGGCCTTGCAGTAATGTTGGAAATTCCTTTGATAGTAATAAATATTCAACGCGGTGGTCCTTCAACTGGATTGCCGACAAAAACAGAACAATCAGATCTGTTGCAAGCTTATTATGGAAGAAATGGCGAATGCCCTATGCCAATTGTTTCCGCAAGTACACCCGGCGATTGTTTTAGTGCGATCTATGAAGCAGCAAGAATTTCAGTTGAACACATGACGCCGGTAATTTTTTTAAGTGATGGTTATATTGCTAATGGCGCAGAGCCATGGCGTTTTCCAAAAAGTGCAGATCTGCCTGCAATAGAAGTGAAGTTTAAAACATCTTTGGATGAAGGCGAAGAACAATTGATGCCTTATAAAAGAGATGAAAAATTGGTTCGTCCATGGGCTATTCCCGGAAGCAAAGGTCTTGAGCATAGAATTGGCGGGTTGGAAAAAGAAGATGTAACAGGAAACATAAGTTATGATCCTGATAACCATCAGCACATGGTAAAAACCAGGCAAGCAAAAGTTGATAAGATCGCTGATTATATTCCCTTACAAAAAATTGATAACGGTCCTGAAAAAGGAAAATTGCTTGTGCTGGGATGGGGTTCAACTTTCGGCGCAATAAAAAGCGCCGTTGCTGAATTGTTAGCCGAAGGAAAATCTGTTGCCCATGCACATCTTCGTTATATGCGGCCATTCCCCAAAAATCTTGGTGAGATCCTGAGAAATTATGAAACTGTAATAGTTCCGGAGATCAATAATGGTCAACTCATAAAAATTATCCGTGATGTTTATTTTGTAGATGCAAAAGGATACAATAAGATCATGGGTATTCCAATTACAAAAACTGAATTGGTAGAAGAGTTGAGAAAATATCTTTAAACGCTTTAACCTTAATTAGCAATCCATCCCGATTAAATCGGGATGGATTTTTTATTTTTAAGTAAATAAGTTTTTATGAAAAAGAAATTTTTTAACATAGTGTCTTTTGTAATTTTTATCTTTTTATTAGATACACACATTGCTGCACAGAATAATGATATAAAAAAAGAAAAATGGCATTGGGGTAATGCATTGCAGCAGGATACAAGTGCAGGTTATGTACAAGTTGTAAAAGTTGAAAACGTACTTTATATTTCTGGTGCGGTGGCAAGAGATGTAACTCCTGATGGGATCACAAGAGTATACCAGTCATTGGAAAGATCGTTAAAAAGTTTTGGTGCAACTTTTCAAAACGTGGTAAAGGAAAATTTATATACTACAGATATGGAAGCAATGAAAAGATATAATGATGCCCGCAAAGTTTTTTATAAAGGCGATTTTCCCGCTGCTACATGGATGGGGGTCTCAAGGCTTTTCATGGGCGATGCAAAGCTGGAAGTGGAACTTATTGCCCATTTACCCAAATAGATCACCTAAGGGCCATATACCTCTGTTGCATCCGGTATCAGGATGGCGATAATAAATGCGATCATAGCAAGTATCAACCCATACATAAAAATATTGTAAGCGATCCTCAGATACCGGTATTTTTTGGCCAGCACAATGCCAAGAAAATAAGTGTCCTTGATCATGCTGCTGTACAAATAATTTTTATCAGCAAGTAATTCCGTCATCGCCCAATCATAATCAGGATAACCCATTTTATGAAAGTTTCCGAAGAATAAAAGATTTGTTTTCTTATTGGCGATATCTTCTTTAGTAAATGTGCCGGAGGTCACATTAGGACGAGTAGCCAAAATGCCGAACATGATGGCCAGGACACAAACTGTAACAAGCATCATCACCGGTATCTGTAAGTTAGGATCAGTAAGAAGGTTGTCGAATAGCGTACCAATAATAACCGAAAGCACGATTGCATTTACCGATATCAGGATGTTGGCCTTTGAATCCGCCATTTGGCTGAGATTATTCTGGCTTTGCGCAACAATTCTGAAAACAGTAGATATAGCTCTCTCCGATTGCGATTCTTTTTCCTTTTTCTTTTTTACTTCATCCAGTTTTTTCTGTTCATCTGCACTGAGCCCTTTATCTTTTGGTTTTTCACTTTTGGCTACTAAAGCTGGTTTGGGATCTTTAGAATCTTTGGTTGGTTTTTTATTTGGTTTTTCCTCAACACCTTCCTTTTTACTTAGCTCCTGCAGATATACTTGCTTTAAAGGAGCAAGATTTTCTTTTGCATAAGAGGTAAAATAAGTATGTTTTGAAAGGAACTCTATATTTTTTTTTCTCCAATCTTTTTTAGATAGCTCCAGGTTTCCAAAATCATTTAATTCTTCGCGAAGCAATTTGTTTTTTTCCTTAAAGTCGCTGGTGCCAAGATGGAAGAGATCTGCATCACAAATTATTTGCTCGATCAACGTATGTGGCGTTTGTGGTAAACGGGTTGCAGTGATACAACCGACGACCTTATTAATTACTTGCTGATCTACCTGATGCTCATTTAAAAATTTTGTAGCCAATTCAATACTTAGATTCTCGTGGCCCGCTGCTTGTCCGCCGCTATATCCTGTATCATGAAACCATGCAGCGAGTAATAATGCAAAGCGATCCTCATCTTCGAGATGATAATACTCAGCCATTGTTTCGCAGCCAGCTACCACTTCCTGGGTATGTTGTAATGTGTGGAAATGGATTTTTTTATCAACTTTATTAATGAAAAGATCTGAAACAAAATCCTGAGCTGCAGATAATGTCCTGAATTGTTCTTCGGTCATGTTATAAAGATATAATTTTATAAATTTACTCAAAGTAATACGATGGAAAGATTTAAATTTTTGAAGGGACTTTATTACATCTTAAGCAGCCTGGTCATTTTT
>DATDCP010000532.1:0-4000 GCA_036524255.1 Chitinophagaceae bacterium | reverse complement strand
TTGAATTTTGAATTTTTACTTTTTTATGCTCCCACTATTTCCAACGGCTTGGCATAATTCGCCAACCCATAATTTTTTCTCAAACATTCTTCCCGATTCAATACATGCCATTCAAATTCATCTCTGAAATGACGAATAGCTGCGGCAACAGGCCACGCTGCTGCATCACCTAATGGACAAATTGTATTGCCTTCTATCTTTCTTTGTATATCCCACAACAGATCTATATCAGTCATCTTTCCTTTACCATTATCAATGTTCAATAGAATTTTTTCCATCCAACCTGTTCCTTCTCTGCAAGGAGAACATTGACCACAACTTTCATGACGATAAAATCTTGCCAATGTATAAGTATGTTTTACCACACACTGATCTTCATCCATCACTATAAAACCACCGCTACCCATCATTGAACCTGTAGGAAAACCACCATCAGCCAAACTTTCATAAGTCATCATTCTCTTTTCACCCTTGGCAGTTTTCAATAATAAGTTAGCAGGCAAGATCGGAACTGATGACCCACCGGGAATACAGGCTTTTAATCTTTTGCCATTTGCAATACCGCCACAATATTCATCACTATAAATAAATTCTTCAACAGAAATATTCATTTCAAGTTCAAACACGCCTGGCTTATTAATATTGCCGCATGCAGAGATGAGTTTAGTTCCTGTTGATTTACCAATACCGATCTTTGAATATTCATCTCCACCATCATTCACTATCGGCACAACTGCTGCGATCGTTTCTACATTATTAACAACGGTCGGGCAATCCCACAAACCTTTTACCGCAGGAAAAGGAGGTTTAATTCTTGGGTTTCCTCTTTTTCCTTCGAGAGACTCAAGTAGAGCAGTTTCTTCACCACATATATAAGCACCAGCGCCACGCTGCACGTAGACCTCACAATCAAAGCCGCTGCCCAAAATATTTTTTCCAAGAAATCCATTATTCTTTGCTTCAGTAATAGCCTGTTCAAGTATATCAACTATCCAGGCAAATTCACCTCGTATGTAGATATATGAACGATTTGACCCTATTGCATAAGATGAAGTAATAATTCCTTCAATTAATAAATGAGGAATGAACTCCATTAAATAACGATCCTTAAAAGTTCCGGGCTCAGATTCATCAGCATTGACAACAAGATATCGTGGCACTCCTGCAGGCTTTGCCAAAAAACCCCATTTCATTCCTGTAGGAAAACCAGCACCACCGCGACCACGCAAACCACTTTTCTTAACTTCATCAGTTACCTGGTCTGGTGTCATTGTTTTCAATGCTTTCTCTACACTACGATAGCCGCCATTCTTGCGATATGCGTCGAAGTAACGTATGCCTTCAACATCAATCTTGTCTAATAATAATTTTCTTCCCATCTTATTGCGAGGCGAAGCCGAAGCAAACCCCTCAAAATTTATTTTTAATCAACTTAGTTTTGCGCTTTGTCTTGCTATCAACTGCCAACCCTTTTTTGTCTTTATCCAAAACTGCATTATATGCAGCGTTAACTTAAATGGCGTTCCATTTACTACTCCTTCTGCATTTGTATTCGTTTTCACAGTGGCATATTTCTTACTTATAGAAACTATCGCCGAACTATTGTTTTCAAACTTATTGTAAGTCAGTTTGCCGCTTAAAAAATCATTCAGTATATCGTTCTTAGTTTGTATCCATCCATTTGAATGGCCAAATCCAAGGTCTTTATGCAAAACTGACTTCAAAACAGTTTCATCTTTTTGTAAAAGAGCTTTATCCAATTGCTGCATCGAATTTTTTAAACCAATGCTATCTATCTGTGCAAAAGAACTATTGAATAAAAAAAGAACAAGAGATCCAAACAAGAGTTTCTTCATTTTTAATTCTTAATTATTAATTGACGAACTCTTTCTGCATTCTTCAATGATCGCATCCACTTTTTCTTTTGTCAGATACTCCCGGTAATTTTTTCCCAACTGCATCATTGGCGCATAACCACAAGCACCGAGACATTCAACAGTTTTCAAAGTAAACATTCCATCAGTAGTTGTTTCTCCCGGCTTTATTCCCAGCTTTTCAAAAATGTACTTTATGATATTATCGCTCCCATTCAGCATACACGGACCAGTTTGACAAACCTCGAACAAGTATCTGCCAACAGGTTTTAAATTGTACATGCTGTAAAAAGTGGCCACTTCATATACTTCGATCGGCTGAAGGTTTAAAACAGAAGCAACATAATCCATTGTTTCAGCACTAAGCCATCCGCCAAACTCTTCTTGGGCCAAATGCAATACAGGAATCAAAGCACTTTTTTGTTTGCCTTCAGGATAACGCTGAATGATCTGCTGCACTTCCTTAATTTTTTCTTCTGAAAACTTCATCAATTTTAGCTTTTTAGATCTCAGATTTTAGATTGACATTGCAAAATCCGCAATCGTCAATCCGAAATCTACAATTGTCAGGCGTCTAATTCTCCTGCTATCAAATTCAAACTGCTCAATGTTATAATTGCATCACTCATCATGCTTCCTTTTGTCATTTCTTCATAAGCCTGGTAATAGATAAAACATGGACGACGGAAATGCAAACGATACGGTGTACGGCCACCATCACTAATTAAATAATAACCCACTTCACCGTTGGCGCCTTCTACACAACTATATACCTCACCGGCAGGAATATCTATTTCACCCATAATGATCTTAAAATGCCAGATCAATGCTTCCATCTTTGTGTACACATCTTCTTTCTCCGGCAAATAGTATTCGGGAACATCCGCATGAAAAACTTCTGCATCAGCTCCTTTGAACTCTTTTACTTTTCTATATGCCTGTTCAATTATACTTAATGACTCCCACATTTCTTCATTACGTACCTGCCAGCGATCAAAATTATCGCCTGTTGTTCCTATAGGAACATTAAATTGAAAATCCTCATAGCTTGAATAAGGCGTGTGCACTCTTACATCATAATCAACACCAGCAGCACGAAGATTGGGACCAGTAAAACTATAATTCAATGCTCTCTCTGCGCTGATTGGACCAGTGCCCTGCGTACGTTCCATAAAGATCCTGTTGCGTTCAAAGAGGTTGATGAACTCTTTCAACACAGCAGGGTATTCAGCCAGGAACTTATCCAATTTTTGAAAAGCGATATCATTAAAATTTCTTTCAAAGCCTCCAATACGTCCAATGTTTGTTGTCAATCGTGAGCCACAGATCTCTTCATATATCTCATAGATCAGTTCACGGTATTGCATTACATAAAGAAATCCTGTGTACGCACCGGTATCAACACCAACAATGGAATTACAGATAAGATGATCTGAGATCCTGGCCAGCTCCATAATGATCACACGGAGATAATCAACCCGCTTCGGAGTTTTTATTCCTAATAATGTTTCGCAGGTGATATGCCAGCCCATATTATTGATCGGAGAAGAACAATAATTCAAACGATCAGTCAATGGAGTTACCTGGTAAAGCGGTCTTCGCTCAGCCAGCTTTTCAAATGCACGATGAATATATCCGACAGTTTGTTCAGCCGAAACTATTTTTTCGCCATCCAATTCCAAAATATTTTGAAACACACCATGTGTTGCAGGATGCGTAGGCCCAAGATTAATTGTGGTTGTAGTTTTTTCTATTGAGCCTTCCGGTAATCTTATATGTTCGTGTTCTGTCATACCCCAAACCCCTAAAGGGGCTTTTAGAAAATTTCTTATTATTTAAAACTTTTCTTCAATCAGATATTGATTTTTATGTTCCAATCTTCATTACTACTATCATCGTCTGTTGCGTCGCACTCTTCTACGTTCTGTAATTCTATTCAACAATTCATTATCAAATCATCATATCAGCACATCATCACATTTGATTTTATCCTCTTCCAAACATCTCATCATCTTTATCGATCCTTGTCTGATCTTCTAATGGATATTCTTTTCGCATCGGGAAATAATCCATTTCATCAACATTCAATATTCGCTTCAGGTTTGGATGGCCAACGAAATTCACGC
>DATDCP010000531.1:0-12319 GCA_036524255.1 Chitinophagaceae bacterium | reverse complement strand
GATCACATAAATTATTTTGGCGCGATACTCATCTTCGCATTGATGGCCCGGGAGTTTTTTATTTGCAATATCTTTTTTTGACCGATTGGAATTTTTGCACCGGTAAAATTTTGGCGCCTGAAAAATTGCATTTCTCAGTTCCGGCAGATTGTAAAGATGATTGCTTTTTGCAGGTAGCTGCGAGTGGACCGGATTCGGTTCAGCCTTCGATATTATTTTCTTTACTGCAGGCGATCTATCTCGCAAGAAAAGAAATACTTATTACTACTCCCTATTTTATTCCGGGAGATAGCATTCTTCAGGCGTTGCGTATTGCAGCGTTAAGTGGTCTTTCAGTAAAATTGTTAGTGCCCGGTGTAGCTGATTCAAGACTGGTAAATGCTGCTTCCAAATCTTATTACGAAGATCTGCTTTGTGCAGGGGTTGAAATCTATATGTATCAAAAAGGCTTTGTTCACGCAAAGACGTTGGTCGCAGATGGAATTCTATCTATAATAGGAACAGCCAATATGGATCTCAGAAGTTTTGAATTAAATTTTGAAGTGAATGTAATGCTGTATGACCGAAAATTTTCTAAACAGTTACGGGATGTTTTTTTTAAAGATCTTGAAGATGCGGAAAAAATTGATAAGGATGCCTGGTGTCAACGGCCAGGCTATAAACAATTACCTGAAAGAATAGCTAGGTTGTTTTCACATGTATTATAAAAAGTTTACCGAAGCACTTCCCATGATATTGAAAAAGTAAACTACCTGATCAATGTAAGTGTTCCTTTCATATCCTTTCTCCCATTTTTAAAACTGATGTAATAAACAAATGTACCTGTCGCTTGTGGCATTCCATTAAAACCACCGTCCCAATCAACAGTTTTACTTTCAACTTGATAAACTACTTGTCCATAACGATTATAAACCCTTACTGTTGCGCCGAGCATTGGATCAAGAAAAGGAATATGCCATCGATCATTTTTACCATCTCCATTTGGTGTAAATCCTGTTGGAATAAAAATTCCCGCTACAACCTTTATCATCAATGCATCTTCATTTTTACAACCAAAGGCAGATGTAGCATAAAGTGTATATTTTTTTTCCGACGTTGGCGATGCCACCGGATCAAGAATATTAATATCACTTAAATTATCAGGTGGTCCCCAATAAAAAACAGGGTCCTCTCCTGCTATTCTTCCATCAAGGGTTACATTCTCCCCATTAAATATTACCCTGTCTGAACCAGCATTTACCTCTGGCTTTGCGTGAACATTTATTACTACATAATTTGATGCGATTCGACAACCAAGAACACCTGCAGAACTTTGTTCATTTACAGCAAGCCGATACCAGTATATTCCTGCAGTTGTTGGATTCCGTAAATAGGAAAGAGAATTGGCAGCGGGAATATCTTTCCATGTTATTCCGGCATCAGCACTCACCTGCCATACATAAACGGGAGAAATATAGGCAGAAGAAACGGTTGATGTAAGAGTGTACACGTTCGTATTAACATCACATATATTAACCGTATCAGAATATCCCTGTATTGCTGAAGTAATTATCGGGCCGCAAGGTTTGAAAGTAATATCATCTAAAGCAATATCATTACCTATACCACCGGGTGCGTTGTTTGTCATTCGCAAAACAATTCCATTATTACCAGCCGGCGTAGTGAAATAGAATCCGTATTGTTTCCATATGGGAAAAGCAGATTCAATAATATCACCGGTTGAAAATTGTTGTAGCACAGTGCCATTTGTAGTTTCTATTTTGAAAGTAATATTAGGCCTGATTACATTAAAGCGACTGATCACATTCATGATCCAGGCTGCAAATTCATAAGTGGTGTTTGGGCATAGGCTATTAACTGTAGTAACAAAAAAATCACCGGGAGTAAATGTTGCATTAACAAGCAAGAAAGCCCCATTGCCTGTGTGATCTGATCTCACGGTGTGCCATGTGTTTCCAAAACAACTGACAGTAGAATTTGTAATTGTATAATAACCATCATCAGGACAGAAAGAACTTGTATATACGTAAGCATTGGTTGCTGTATAACCTGAGTTACTTCCACCCGATCCAAAAGTTATATTTACTACAGGGTCACCCAAACTGCCGGTACATAGCTGTGCATTTATAGAAAAAGTAGATGCCAAAATAAAAAAAATAAATATTGATCTTAAAAAAAATGGTACGGGTATTTGGAGCAAGACCGGCATCTTCGACATTAAGAATTTATGCGCTAAACTATGTCTTTTTTTCATTAGTAAAGAAGCTGCCTCTACACGTTTCGAATTGCCTATTTTTGAAAACCAATGGATTCAAAAACCGGAACTATTGAAAATAAATTTACAAGTTACCAGGCATTGGTGATCGTATTGCTTGCCCTCACTCAATTTACAGTTGTCCTTGACTTTATGGTCATGTCCCCGCTTGGTGATATGCTGATGAAATCAATGGAACTCACCACGAATCAATTTGGTTTTGCCGTATCCGTCTATGCTTTCAGTGCCGGTATCTCCGGATTATTAACTGCGGGCTTTGCAGACAGATTTGATCGTAAAAAATTATTAATGTTTTTTTATATCGGTTTTATAGTCGGCACTTTATTCTGCGGATTAGCTAATACATATCCCATGCTGATCGCGGCAAGATTAATAACAGGATTGTTTGGCGGAGTGATCGGTTCTATTTCGCTGGCAATTGTGGCTGATCTTTTTCCATTGCAGCAACGCGGAAGAGCAATGGGGTTTATACAAATGGGTTTTGGCGCCAGCCAGGTATTAGGTATTCCTATCAGTCTTTACATCGCCAATCATTGGGGATGGCAATCACCATTTTTTATGATCGTTGGCTTAGCTATGATAATTTGGTTATTGGTAATGCTAAAACTGCAACCTGTAACACAACATCTCGAGCTTAAAACTGAAAAAACCGCTATTAAACATTTATGGCATACCCTCCGGCTTCGGGATTACCGTACTGGTTTTTTATTAACTGCATTGCTATCAATGGGTGGTTTTATGATGATGCCATGGGGCAGCGCATTTGCAGTAAATAACCTGCATGTGTCTTATGAACAGCTCCCCCTTTTGTTTATGGCCAGCGGTATAGCCGCTCTTATTATAATGCCATTGATCGGAAAGCTTAGCGATAAGATAGATAAAGTAAAAATATTTACCGTTGCTGCACTTTGCATGATGGTGATCATCGTGATCTATACAAATCTTACTCCTGTCCCATTCTTTCTTATTATTACGCTGAATATTTTGATGATGACTGCGATAATGAGCCGGATAGTTCCGGCGATGGCCCTGGTGTCTGCGTTACCAAAAATACAGGATCGTGGCGCATTCATGAGTATCAATTCATCTTTACAGCAAATTGCCGGTGGTATAGCTGCGGCTGTTGGAGGAATGGTAGTTGTTCAAAAAACAAAAACAAGTCCATTACAACATTATGATATACTAGGCTATGTCATTGTAGTCATAATTATTTTAAACATCATTCAACTCTATAGGGTCAGTAACAGGATCAAAGCCCAGAAACATACAGATAAATTATAAACACTTGACTGTAAATTTCAAAAATTAGTTTAGTTTTATTTCATACCTCCATACCATGCGCAATCTTGCATTGATCTTTTTTTTATGTATTAGCAGCACTTCTGTATTGAATGCGCAACCTTCTGCTTCAAATATCTTTGAAGCAGTGAAGAATAATGATCTGAAAGAAGTAAGGTCATTACTTGAGAAGGGGGCCAACCCAAATAGCGCTGATGAAGATGGTGATCATTTACTAATTTATGCAACATTTTATTCTTCCATCGACTGCATGAAATTTTTGATAGAGAAGGGAGCTGACATAAATGCAAAAAACAATCTTAATGAAACAGCATTGATGTGGGCTGTTCATGATATTGCAAAAATGAAATTCTTGATAGAGAATGGTGCAGATGTAAATGCAAAAGCAAAATCCGGTAACACCGCATTGCTCATTGCATCTGTCGGTCAGGGGAAATTTGAAACAGTGAAATTGCTTATCGATAAAGGTGCCAATGCTCTTGCTGTGAATGAAAGAAAAGAAAATGCATTGATAAGAGCTGCATTATTTGGCGATACAGCTACAATATCTTTCTTACTTGATAAAGGAATTAACATTAATGCACTAACAGCTGACTCCTTAACTGCCTTGCTCAATGCAACATTTAATGTAAACACTCCGGTTGTTCTCCAATTATTGGAAAGAGGCGCAGATGCTGACCAGGTAGGTGCATTTGGATTAACTGCTTTATCATCAGCAGTCACTTATAACGATCTTATATCAGTAAAAGCAATATTAAAAAAAGCAAAAAAGATCAACCTTAGAGGTGTACGTGGGATCACACCCTTAATGTGGGCGGTTTATAATGAACATGATAATGTTGATATCATAAAAGCTTTATTAGAAAATGGTGCTGATGTAAATATAAAAGCAGAGGATGGCTCAACGGCTCTTACCTGGGCTTTACAAAAAGGAAATACAGGAACGGTTGCATTACTAAAAAAAGCAGGAGCAAAATAACTTCTCTAAAAAAATCTTTATGAAAAAATGGTTGACCCTTTCCGGGATTGCTATAATGATCGCATCGTTCACAACTATAACAAATAGGATCAAGACCAACGATCCGGAAGCGATAAAAAAAGCGATCAATAAAAGTTTGCCATTATTGCAAACAACCAGTCATGCTTTTTTAGAAAATGCCGGTGGATGCCAATCATGTCATCACCAGGATCTGACAGCAGTTAGTTTATCATTAGCAAAAGAAAAAGGTTTTACTGTCAATGACACAATTCTTAACGAGATCTTTGATTCTGTCAATAGCGTAATAAGATCGAGAAAAGATGTACTGGCACAAAATGGTGACCCTGTTGCTATCGTTATGTCAAGCGGTTACCAATTGTGGGCATTATGGGCTAATAAATACAAATCAAATAAGCTGATCGAAATGCTGGTGAAGAATTTAATGCAACGCCAAATTTACGATGGCTCATGGGTAAGCCCTAACCCACGGCCGCCAATGGAATATTATGCTTTTTCTGCAACTGCACTTATGGTGTCGGCTTTGCAATATTATTCCCCAACTTCATTGAGACCAGAAATAGATCAACGAATAGAAAAAGCTCGTGCATGGATGATAAAAACGATTCCCGAAAACAATGAAGAAAGAATTTTTCAGTTACTCGGACTTAAGTGGATAAACGGGGATAAAAACTTTATTCAGCAACAGGCAAAAAAATTATTGGCTACACAACATGAGGACGGAGGCTGGTCACAATTGCCAACTTTAGAAAGTGATTCATATGCTACAGGCCAGGCATTGTATGCATTGTACGAAACAGAACAACTAAAATCCAATGATCCCGCTTTTGAAAAAGGAATTTCTTTTTTATTAAAAACCCAATATGAAGATGGTTCGTGGAAAGTGAAGTCCCGTTCTGTTCCGTTTGTACCATTTGTGGAAAATGGATTTCCACATGACAAAGATCAATTCATTTCTGCTGCCGGCACTAACTGGGCTACTATGGCGCTGACGTTGGCAGTAAAATAAAAAGCAAACAAACTACCGGCACCCATCTTTTGCAGATCTCCCGGCTATTAGTGGGTTTTTCAAAAAAAGATCGGTAAATAATTTTCAGGTTAACCAATAATTTCGAACTTCCGGCGTTCTAAAAAAACCCGTACCTGTAAAAACTGAAAATCACTCCTTATGAAAAAACCATCCAACAAAGGAAACGGGTCTGCAATCGCTATAATCGCTACATTGGAAGAACCCGATTTACTTCAAATTTTAGTGGAAAAATTAGCTGAGTGCAATGTTGATATGGGCTATTCCCTGCAACATGTTCAGCCCGGCTGGAAAGCAATTGAAACTTCATCAATAGAAGTTCTTGCAAGCGGCGGTATAAATGTGTCGGATAAAAATGAATCCACTCGTACTCCCTTTGTCACTAGCTTTTTGTTTACATGTGTTAAACCGACAAAAGGAAAATATAATCTTACCTGGAGCCATTCACTATCCTGATAGAACTTATTTATAAATAAAAGCCTGCCCCGATTAAATCGGGGCAGCCCTTAACTATTACAATTTATTTTAATCATCCCTTTTCACTTTCTTTTCGCCATCCTCTATTTTTATTTTTGTATCACCATCTTTGATCTTTACTTCATCTCCGTCCACTTTCTTTTTATAATCACCATACTTTATCTTGTATTCATCATCAATATCATATTTGCCATCACTTGTCTTTACTACATGACCATTGACCACATCGCCAGTCGCTCCATAAATAGTATCCTTTGTTTCTGTATCGACATAAATATAAACTGGCTCATGTGTTTCAGTATTTATCATGCGCCCTGTCTTTTCATCTTTTTCAAGATTTATATACTTTCCGGCAGTAAGATCATAATATCTTTCCCGCTTACATGATGTAAAGATCATAACTACTGCTCCAAATAGAATTAATAACTGTTTCATAATTTATATTTTTATACCTATAAAACAATTATCAGACCACCAATATCGATTTATTGGAATGGGAAAATAATACCACATTGAAATAAGCACTCCCCGCTTTACCTTATAGTTGTTATACCTTCGGCACAGTTTTTATTAATTTTAATATGCTTCCGACTTCCGCTTTGCAAAAAGTTGTGCTTTTTATGCTGCTTGCTTTCCTCATTGTTGCAGCAATCCATTATGCCAAACCATTCTTAGCGCCTCTGTGTTTTGGAGGTTTGCTCGCAATGCTTTTTCTACCGTTGAGCCGTTGGTTTGAAAACAAAAAAATACCGAAAGGCATTTCGATCCTGCTTTGTATAATTATTTTTTTAGCTTTTATAACGGCAATTATTGGGCTCATTAGTTGGCAGATAAACGACCTTGCTGCTGAATCAACGGATATTGAAAATAAGGTCCGCAAAATGATCAGTAAGATCGAGGAGTATATCCGTACTCATTTTGGAATTTCGAAAAAACAACAGGAAAAAATAATAACTCAACAAGCACAGGAAAATGGTGGCATGTTATCAAATTTAGGATCTTTTATTACTGGTTTTGTCGTTGATTTTATTTTAGTGCTGGTTTATATTTTTCTTTTTATGTTTTATCGCAGCCGCATAAAAACATTTGTGCTGCAACTTATTTCTTCACAACAAAAGAAAAACGCTGAAACCATCATTCACGATATAGAGAAAGTCTCACAACAATACATAACAGGGCTTGGTATGATGATAGTTTGTCTTTGGATCATGTATAGTATTGGCTTTTCGATCGTTGGGGTTAAATATGCAGTGTTGTTTGCAATTATTTGCGGACTATTAGAGATAATACCATTTATCGGAAATCTGACCGGTACCCTGTTTGCTATCTTAATGGTAGTTATCCAGGGTGGCGGCACAGGAATGGTGCTCGGTGTTATAATTACTTATGTTATTGTCCAATTTGTGCAAACTTATCTTCTTGAACCTCTAGTTGTAGGTACTGAGGTAAATATCAACCCCCTATTTACAATAATCATTCTTGTGTTGGGTGAGTTAATATGGGGAATTCCGGGAATGGTCCTTGCCATTCCATTATTGGGAATTGTCAAGATCATTTGCGATCATATCCCCTCGTTAAAACCTTATGGGTATTTAATTGGCAGCGATCGGAAGAAAAAAAACATATTACTAAAAAGAAAAAAATAATTTAGGAAATACGAATAATTAAAAGAAAAATAGCGAGAATCAAAGCTCACTTAAATTAGGCAAGCTAAAGTGGCAAATCGGCTATTTCGACCAAATTGTTAATAATAGTTACCTTTAGCGCATGCTTTTTTCAAAAGAACATTTAAATTCCGGTAATAACTATAACTGGACAGATGAATTCATCTTTGATGGTACACCAAGCCGCAGACTTTTTGACCGCCAAAACGGAAATCAATTACTTTTTATCATTAATCTTTATGCATCGCAAACCGACAAGTTTTCTGAAGACCATGTACGCGGTATAGAAGACATGCTGGTGAATAAATTGCCCGAACAGGTTAAAAGTGAAATTTCAGTTCTGAATTGGCTGAAAGAAAACGGGCAAGTATTTTTAGTCAGCCAATAGCCAACAGGATCGTTTCTCTTCATCAGTCGCTGAGTTTAAAAAATCTGGCAAGGTTTTTTATCTTATTTCTATAGTTGTATCTAACTTTATTGATCACCCAAATAATTTTTATTATGCGTTGGATAGGTGGCAGAGAAAGTTCAAATGTAGATGACCGCCGTGGTCTTTCTGCTGGAGGTATTGCCGCAGGTGGGGGCATCATTGGTGTGATTGTGCTTGTACTTAACTTATTGCTTGGCGGCGGCGGAGGAACTGATGATGGATCACTACCACAGATCCAACTTCCGGGTCAAACACAGCAACTAACACCCGAAGAACAAGCAGCAGATGATGAACGTGCAAAATTTGTAAAAGTCGTCTTAGGATATACCGAAGATGTGTGGGACCAGTTATTTGCTCAACAAGGAAGCCGTTATCAACAACCTACACTTGTTCTTTTCCGGGGTGCTGTTCAGTCAGCATGTGGTCAAGCAAGTTCAGCTTCGGGTCCATTTTATTGCCCGGGTGACCAGGAATTATACATTGATCTCTCTTTTTACCAGGAACTCGAAGAACGCTTCAATGCACCGGGAGATTTTGCAATGGCTTATGTAGTGGCGCATGAAGTGGGTCACCATATTCAAAAGATCTTAGGAATATCTGATAAAATGGATAGGTTACGCCAGCAAATGAGTCGTGAAGAATACAATAAATATTCTGTGATGGTCGAGCTGCAGGCTGATTTTTTAGCAGGTGTTTGGGCGCATCATGCGCAACAAATGAAAAATATTTTAGAGGCTGGTGATATTGATGAAGCTTTAAATGCTGCTAATGCTATTGGTGATGACAGACTGCAAAAAGAATCGCAAGGCTATGTAGTTCCTGAATCATTTACACATGGCACATCACAACAACGCATCTATTGGTTTAAAAAAGGATTTGATACCGGCGATATGAAGCAAGGTGATACCTTCAATGATCCTTCATTACAATAAGATATTTTCAAAAAAAATTACGTTATCATCCCTTTTATAAATCTCCTCCTGAAAAAGATCTAATACCAATAAATATTCTGTTCTGAGGAAATGAAATGAATTTTTTCTTCGCTAGTTTCAATCATTAATTGCCACCAATGATAAATTTTTTTTCCTCAACAGTTCTATATTTTGTAGGTGGCGACCAGTTAAATGATGCGATAAGAGATTGCTTCAAAATCTCTGGAAGAAACCGAAATTGAATAATTAATCTGCATTTATCGATGTCATCAAAAATAAAAAAGGCTGCTCTGATGAGCAGCCTGCTGTTTTAAAAGTCCGAAGAAGTTATTGCTTTATAAATTTTGTAGTTATTATTTCTTTACCATCATTCACCTTCACTAAATAGAAACCTGCCGTAAGTTTTGAAATATTTAATTGAGTCAGCGTATTGCTGCTTGTTTGTTGCATTATCAATTTACCCATCAGGTCATAAACCTTAATATCAGTTTTTTTCTGAATGCCTTCATTCCATACATTCAACTGATCACCTGCGGGGTTAGGGAAAAGGTTAATTGTAAAGTTTGGATTTGCATTTACCTCAGTCTCAGTTGCAGTAGTTGCCTTAGTTGTACCTGTTGATCCTGATGTGAATTGTGCAGTGCTGTAGACACTACCTTCGGTGAGGCTGCAGTTTGATCTTACTCTCCAATCATATGTTGTGTTCGCAGACAAAGAATATAGAGGGTACTCAGTTCCAAGGGTACCGAGAGTTGCATTTATCCATGTACCGGAAGAAGCAGGCTTATATTGGACGCCATAAGAAATTGCCCCGCTTACAGGATTCCAGGACAAGGTTGCAGTGCTGGATGCAGGAGATGCGTAAAGTCCGCCGGGAGCATTACATGAACCTATTGCTCCTGAAGTAAACTGTGTTTGTGTGTAGCTGCTGTAACCAGAAGTGCAGTTAGCTCTTACTCTCCAATCAACGGAAGTATTTGCTTGCAATCCTCCTATTGTCCATTGTAATGATGTTGTAGCAGTAGCAATAGTTACCCAGTCAGGAGAACTTGCAAGTTTATAGTCGAGATTATAACTTACCGCCCCACTAACAGGTGCCCACGTAGCAGTACCAGACGTAGCCGTAATGGAGTATGTTGCAAGACCAGTTGGAGCATTGCATGTTCCTCCACCTCCACCTCCACCTCCAGTCTGTGACAAAGTACTAAACGTTTTCTGTGCGTAGCCGCTGCTGCCGGATGAACAATTAGTTCTTACTCTCCAATCAAAAGAAGTAGAAGCAGGCAGACCCGATAAGTTCCAGGACAATGATGTTGTTCCCGATGCGATATTGATCCAGGTACCAGATGATGATTGTTTATAATCGACATTATAACTAATGGCTCCGCTAACAGGACTCCAGTTCGCGGTTGCGCTGCTTATCGTAATGTTAGATGTTGAAAGTCCTGATGGTGTAGAACATCTTGTTCCACCTCCACCTCCACCTCCACCTTTTGGTCCTCTTACCATTGTTTTTTGGGCACTAGCACCGTAAGTTGAGACTACTAAAAGAATCAGAGCTAATAATTTCATATGATTTTGAATTTTGAGCGGTTCAAAAATTTGAGGGCAATGCAATATAAATGCACGATAGTTATAAATCAAGCGCCAAACAACGAATATGATGCCAATAAAAATACTACGGACTTATTCTTGTGGGTTTTGATAGATTTAAATCAATTTTTTACCTTGAGGACAACTTAATTATTCACAGTATAGGGAATTTACTATTTAGGCAAATCTCTCATTTAGACTTTGTTATTATTTTTTAATAGCGCTTAAATAAAGTGAGTGTGCTTAAAATCATTTTATGAAAAAAACTTTGGCATTAGTTATCATTATTTATTCACATGTATCATTCCTTCATGCCTGTACCACTTTTTTTATCAATAAGAATGGAAAGATGGTATTTGGCCGCAACTACGATTGGGTTACTGATGCAGGTATAGTTTGCACTAACTTAAAAGGGCTATCTAAAACTTCTATGCAAACTGAAAATGGAGAAACGATAAATTGGGTATCAAAATACGGAAGCATTACGTTTAATCAATATGGCAAGGAATTTCCAACTGGGGGCATGAATGAAAAAGGATTGGTGGTAGAATTGATGTGGTTAGATGAAACAAAATACCCCGCAGCCGATAACAGGCCTGCTATCGGCGTATTGCAATGGATACAATACCAGTTAGACAATTGTACTACAATAGATGAAATAATTGCAACAGATAAAAAACTCCGGATATCTCCTACCGGCACTACCCCACTTCATTACCTGGTGGCAGACGCAAATGGCAAAGTAGCAACGATTGAATTTTTAAATGGTAAAATGGTTATACATAAAGGAAGCGATCTTAGTTTTTCAGTTCTTACAAATAATACTTATGATGAATCAGTAAGGTCAGTTAAAAATTCATCTTCAAATGGCAATAATTCATTGGAACGTTTTAGCAAAGCCTGCAAAATGATACAACAACTAAATACAAACAACACGAATAAACCTTTAACTGATCACGCATTTGATATTCTCGGAGAAGTTGCACAAGGTGATTTTACAAAATGGAGTATTGTTTATGATATTACAAATAAAACAATTCAATTTAAAACCCACCGGTTTAAACAAATAAAAACAATTAGCTTTTCTGCTTTTGATTTTAATTGCTCTGCTACAGCCAAGGTGTGGGATCTGAATCAAAAAGCAAGTGGCTCTATCAATAACCTTTTTCAAAATTTCAATCCTGATGTTAATAAAAGAATTGTGGAAACCGCTGCAAAAGAAAGTGAAAGTCGTGTTTCTATAAGTAGAAAGAATATAGAAGCTTTATGGCAATACGCCTCGGGAATTAAATGTCAATAAGTTCCTTTTCGTATAAACCGACACTCCTCCGGTGCAGTTTTTGCACATCTATTATTAAATAAATAAAAATGTCATCGGAAAAATATATGGCAAAAGCTCAAACTATTATAAATGCAACTACAGATAAAGTTTGGGATGCATTGATCAATCCTGAAATGATAAAGAAATATATGTTTGGAACAACTGCTATTTCTGACTGGAAAGAAGGAAGCAAAATAATTTGGAAAGGAGAATGGGATGGGAAAAGTTATGAAGACAAGGGAAAAATTCTGCAGCTAGAAAGTCAAAGAAGATTACAATACAGCCATTATAGCCCTCTTTCCGG
>DATDCP010000530.1:0-6515 GCA_036524255.1 Chitinophagaceae bacterium | reverse complement strand
TTTAATGAACGAATGATCTCAACATGACCAGGGTATCGCATTGTTTTTTCTTTCTGGTTTTTAATATGCGGCATTGTATATAGCAATGAACGCAAACCATCCGTATTAAAAGCCTCCAATGTTCCTATCTCGTCGAAATGTATCCATTCCACTTCACTCAAGGCAGGCCTGACAACAATGTGTCCATTCTCCATCAATCGTGCAGGTCTTATATATTCTTCTATCACATCTGCTGGTGAAAATGGTGCTTTGTATTGAAATGGCTTTTTTCGCACTTTGGGTAAGCCACCAACATAGACCTCTAATGCTTCAATTCTCATTTCTTCATTATAGCGACCGACAATTAAATTGTGCATGCCTGGTGCAACGCCGCAATCGATAATGGCTGTTACCCCTTTTTGTTTTGCCAGCTGATCGAGTTGTAAAGCGTCTTCAGGGAAAAAGGAAATATCAACAATGTGCTTTCCGCAATTAATTACAGCCTCAAGAGCCTTGTAACCCATATAACCCGGCACGGCAGTAACGACAATATCAGCTTCTCTTAATAATTGTGGATATAGATCATAATTTCTAAGGTCTGCTTGTTGTGTTTCAATTCGTGGATTTCTTTTTTTCAGCAGATCAAGATTGCCATTGCTCACATCAAAAGCGGTAACATGATGACGTGATGCAAGATCCAGAGCGATGGCACTGCCTACCATACCCGAACCGAGTACTGCAACTTTCATATAGCGAAATTTTGGATAACAAAGATGGGTAAATCTGCAGAGCTTTTATGACAGTGTTTCAGTTTGAAATTAAACCACGGAGACACAGGGACACGGTGTATCACAGAGTTTTCTCCGTGTTTCTTTGTGCCTTTGTGTCTCCGTGGTTAAAAAAACAAATAGAGACACTACAGCTTTCCAATAAACAACTTTCGCAAGTATCGGGTTGGTGTCGCTTTTGTATGTAAATAGTTTTGTGCTAAATTGAAAACAATGACAGATTACGAACGCATAAAAAAAGCAATTGAATTCATTCGATCTAATTTTCAGCAACAACCTGATCTTGATGCGGTGGCAAAAGAAGTTTATTTAAGTCCATTTCATTTTCAACGGTTATTCAAAGATTGGGCAGGAGTAAGTCCTAAAAAGTTTTTACAATACATAAGCTTGCAACATGCAAAAAAACTTTTACAAGATCATACGGTAACTGATACGGCTTACGAAACTGGTCTATCGGCTTCAAGTCGTTTGCATGATCTTTTTATTACCATTGAAGGAATGACACCAGGTGAATATAAAAATGGTGGCGAGCAATTGCAGATCAATTATAGCTTCGCCGAAACTCCGTTTGGAAATATTATTGTTGCGTCAACTGGAAAAGGCATTTGTCATCTTGCATTTGCCGAAAATGAAAAAGATGCATTGAAACAATTGCAACTACAATTTCCAAATGCACAGTTCCGGCAAGTAGTTGACACGATCCAGCAAAATGCTTTATTCATTTTTACACAAGACTGGAAAGATCTTTCAAAAATAAAATTGCATTTAAAAGGTACTCCCTTTCAAATAAAAGTGTGGGAAGCCTTATTGAAAATTCCAATGGGCGATGTATCAACTTACTCTGGTATCGCAAATACAATTAACAATCCAAATGCGTCAAGAGCAGTAGGCACAGCTATTGGTGATAACCCCGTTGCATTTTTAATTCCTTGTCACAGGGTGATACGTTCAACAGGAGATTTCGGACAATATCATTGGGGGAGTATAAGAAAAACTGCAATGATCGGTTGGGAAGCTGCAAAGACAAATCCGGAGAATTAAAATGATTTACCATGTATCTATAAACCCCCAATTACTTATCAGAAAAATAAAAAACGAGGAAGTGGTTTTTGCCGGTAATAAAAAATTAAAAAATTACGGAGCCTTAAGTTGCTCTTCCGGTAAAAGAATGAAAAAAGAAAATCGTGTCTTCTTCTCATCAGAACAAGAAGCATTAAATAATGGATACAGGCCGTGTGGTCATTGCATGATTGAGAAATACAAGATCTGGAAAAAACCTCAATGAAAATTGCTGGTTGTGTAACTCTCGAAGAACTTTATCTTTGAATATCCCCGCAAAACCAATTAATCGTTATCGGATTAAAATGAAAAAATTCTTTCTTCTTTTCTTTACCTCATCGATATCTAGCTTAGCTGGCCTTGCTCAATTTGCTCATTGTTTAATGCCCGGACCGGTAATCGGTAGTGTTACTTATGGCGATTCTCTTTTGAACACACGGGAGATCCTGCAAAAGGCAGGTATCAAAAAGATATATGCTTATCATACTACTTCGGAAAAATTAAAAACATATCAATCGCAAACAAGCGTAATTAATGAAAACGGTCATGTCGAATCGGTGGTAACCTGCTTCCCAAAAAACGAGGTGAACAAAGACGGCTGGTGTGTTTTCGATACAGTTTTATATGATGACCAGGGCCGCATACGTGAAATAAAAAATAGAGACATCAAAGGTTATGAATACTCTCAAACTCTATTTGAATACATTAGTGAAACCGAGTTAAAGTTTATCCAAGTAAACAAATTACAGAATAAGCAAAGAGTGGATACCCTGGTAGACTATAGATATTTTAACAAAAAAGGACAGATGATAAAACTTTTGCAAATTAGAAAGGACTGGTCTGGAGAATCAAGTTTATATTACTATAATGCAGATGGCCTGCTAGATAGTGTTCAATATGAAAGTCCACACTTGCCTACTATCGTCTATAAAAGAAGTGTAAAAGGGAACAATAAAATACTTGAAGCACAAATTCAGAATAGCAAATTCAAGTGGGTCTTCAATCCATCTGGACAATGCGCCAGTACTGAGATCACAACAAAATTTCCTCCGAATTCAAATTATACTGGTATTACAAAAGGTGAAACCAAATATTATTATAATTCAGACGGCACATTACTGAAAGTGTCAATAAAAAGAAGTGATAAAGTAAAAGCTACCATGCATTACACGTATTCAAAATAGATACTAAATATGGAGACCAAAATTACCGGTAGCCGATTTGTTCTTGCAGTAAACAATTTAGCAAGGTCTGCTGATTTTTATAAAAACAAACTAGGATTTACGACTTTGTGGGAAGAAGGAGGCTGGCATTTTCTTTTTCGTGATAATATCAAAATAATGCTGGGAGAATGCCCTGATGATAAACCAGCTTCAGAGATCAACAATCATTCTTATTTTGCTTACCTGGAAGTAGATGATATAGATGAGTTGTATAAAGAATACCAGTCAAGAGAAGTAGAGGTTTTGAGTAGTATCGAAAACAAGCCATGGGGTCAAAGAGAATTTTCAATCCGAACTATTGACGGACACAGAATTACTTTTGGCGAAGAAGTATAACCTCTCCGGGTCTCGCAGTTAATTTTTTTATTTATCGAAGTCTCTTCTTGCGAAGACGCCTACGGAACAGAATTTTTTATTCCTATACAACTATTACGATAGTACTTCTCCCGATGCATGTAGCAACTTTACCTGTCACATAAAACCCCACTATTTATTGATAGTGGAGAATTATCCTCATCTTATAAAAAAAGGAATGTTCGCAAGTCAAAAAACAGTCAGCATTAAAAAGAGGCTGAATTTTTGTTCTGTAAACTTTACATTAAATCGATCCTACGAATGCTAGCTAAAACAGCGATGATCATTGATGATGATGAAGACCTTGGCCGTCTATTAATTCCGATGCTCGAAGCAAGGAAGATATTGGCTTTACCCGTCCATTCGTTACGCGAAGCTGAAGAATACCTCAGTTATATGAAGCCTACTGTTATTTTTCTCGACAATAGTTTTCCGGATGGATTAGGTATAAACTTTATTCGCAATATTCATCTCGCAGATGAAGCGATAAAAATTATTATGATGACAGCCGAATCAGCGAAATGGATAGAAGAAAAAGCAAAGGCAGAAGGTGTCAACTACTTTCTCAGAAAACCTTTCAGCATGCAGACGATCAATACTATTCTCGATAAGCTCAAACTTGGCAGAAGTTAGATGATGTTTACGTCCAATCATTTTTGTATTTAGCGTGGCATCAAATCCTCTTCAAATTCTCCAATGTCATTTCATTCTTCACATTGCCCGTATTCAATGTAGTTCCCGGTTCAAATAAAACCACATGCACTTCTTCTTTTGCATTAGGACGATGTTCGACACCGCGGGGTACAATAATAAATTCTCCTTCATTAATTGTTACGGTCTTATCCCGAAACTCCATATCAAAATTTCCTTTCACTACATAAAATAATTCATCTTCATTATCATGGTGATGCCAGACAAACGGACCTTTGAACTTTACAAGTTTTACCATTTGCCCATTGAGCTCTCCGGCAATTTTAGGACTGTAATGCTCTGTGAATTGCGAAAATTTTTCGGCAAGGTTTACTTTATCCATAAAACAATTTTTAAAGAATTGAAATTTTATCGGCAGTTTCTTTTGCCTTCGCCCGCAAGTGATGCATGTTTGCATTCAGATCATCGTGCACCAGTGCAACACCCATACGGCGGTAAGGTCTTGTTGTTGGCTTTCCGAATATCCTAATATCTGTATTGGCTTCTTCCAATGCTTGTTCTAATCCTTTTATTGTAACGTGTTCTGCTGTTTTGTTTGCCAATATAACGGCACTTACCCCGGCCCTTTCAAGATAAATATGAGGTATCGGTAAACCAAGAATAGCCCTTGCATGCAATTCAAACTCGGAAAAGTTTTGTGTGCCGGCTAAGGTCACCATTCCTGTATCATGCGGTCTTGGACTTAGTTCAGAAAAATAAACGCCGTTATGCGTTAAGAAAAACTCAACTCCCCAAATTCCTGAACCGGTCAATGCACCGGTTACCTTCTTAGCCATTTCGCAAGCGGCCTCAAAATCGTCAGTGCTTATTGCAACAGGCTGCCAGCTTTCCTGGTAATCTCCTCTTTCTTGTCTATGGCCTATTGGTGGACAAAATAATGTGGTCCCATTGTATTGAGTCACAGTTAGCAATGTGATCTCTGTATGAAAAGAAATAAATTCTTCAATGATCACTTCTTTCAGATCGCCTCTTGAATTATTGATAGCGTAATCCCATACCTTTTGCTGATCGTTCTCATTTTTCAATACACTTTGCCCTTTGCCTGAAGAAGACATCAATGGTTTTACTACACAGGGTAAACCAATTTTATTTACTGCGATTTTAAATTCTTCAAAAGTTGTGGCGTAAAAATATTTTGCAGTTCGTAATCCCAATTCTTTACTTGCAAGGTCCCGGATAAGTTTTCTGTTCATGGTGAAGTTGGCTGCTCTTGCGCTGGGAATTACTTTTATCTTTTGTTTTTCATATTCATAAAATCGTTCTGTCCTTATTGCTTCGATCTCCGGTACTACAAGATCTGGTTTGTGTTTTGCAACAATTGAATCCAGTTGTTCGCCATTCAGCATATCAAGCACTTCAAAATCATCTGCTACTTGCATAGCAGGTGCACCTGCATAACTGTCTGCTGCGATCACGGTTTGTCCTAATCTTTTTAATGCTATCACCAATTCTTTACCTAGTTCGCCGCTACCAAGCAGCAATATTTTTTTATGCATGACGCAAAGTAATTTATTTACCAAATAAAAAAGTCTCCCGGTGCCGGGAGACTTACTAACCCTTTAATTTCCTCAATAAAAAAATTGTTCTTTTACGATCTTGCCGTCTTTTACTTCATAGACAGCGATCTCTTCCATTTTTTGTCTTCCCATTCCCTTGTAAGTAGCATCAATGCTCATAGCAAAAGAAATATGGCTACCGCCAACAAGTGGTTCGCTGACCCAGCCGCCATGCATTTCCTCTACCATGTTGTTAAAATCCTCTCCTTTCTTCTTAATTGCCGCCAGACCTTGTGCAGTTTGCATGCCTGGTGAATTAGGAGGCTCAATGCTAACAGCATTTTCTGCAAAAAGTTCTTCCTGTACCTGCTCCCATTTGAACTGCTTGAACAATTCGTTCATACGATTGGCCACTTCCTGTGTGGTCCTTACTGCTTCTAGTGTAGACATAGACTTTGGTTTAAATGTTAAAAAAGGACAGAGAAGCTACGAATATTTTACAGCCGGAAAAATTAAATAATTATGAATCCCGAAATTTGTGGGATGGGCGTAGCTTTAGTAATTGTAAATAAATTTTTAGATTGAAATTCCCAATATTAATTTTTTGTTGCATTCTTGCCGGTTGTTCTGTTAGCAATAATCCCCTGCGTAAAGAAGTTAAACAACTTCAAAAAGGTACTATTAAAGACGATACCAGTTTTGTGTATTCATTGCCCTACGGGGAAGGCGAATCTCATTTAATTGTACAGGGATATTTTGGGATATTTTCTCATAAAGAAAGGGCAGCATTGGATTTTAAAATGAAAAGAGGTACAAATATCCTGGCAGTAAGGGATGGTATAGTGATAAGAGTTAAAGAAGACGGCTCTAAGGGTGGGTGGAGCAGAAAATACCGTAGCCATGGA
>DATDCP010000529.1:0-11957 GCA_036524255.1 Chitinophagaceae bacterium | reverse complement strand
GGTCAATTATGAAAGAACTCGCCATAACTTATATGCGTTTAGGAGAACGAACCAATTGTTTTCACAATCACACATCTGAATCTTGCATTTTTCCTATTTCATTGGCCGGAGTGCACATGGATAAAAAAGGTTCCGAAAAGGCAATTGAATTATATAAGCAATTGCTGGCTGATGATCCTAATGATCTTGAATCAAAATGGCTTATTAATGTTGCTTACATGACAATTGGCGGATATCCTGACCAGGTTCCACCCGGGTTATTGCTGGATGTTGCGAATGAAGATACTTTAAATACAATAAAACCTTTTACAGATGTAGCAGCCAATGTAGGATTAAATATCAGCAATCAGTCAGGTGGAAACATTGTAGATGATTTCAATAATGATGGCTATCCCGATATTGTAACAAGTAGCTGGTCGTTGAAGGAACCAATGCATTTTTGCAGGAGTAATGGCAACGGCACTTTTACTGATGTGTCTGATTCTTCCTGGCTGGGCTACCTGACCGGTGGACTAAATATGACTCAAACTGATTATAATAATGATGGTTTCAAAGACATATTTGTTTTTCGTGGAGGGTGGAAAGGAAAATTCGGGAATGAACCCAATTCTTTGCTGCGCAATAATGGCGATGGCACTTTTACAGATGTTACCAAAGCAAGCGGCTTGTTTTCTATTCATCCTACGCAAACGGGAACATGGGCTGATTTTAATAACGATGGCTGGCTGGATCTTTTTATCGGCAATGAATCGATAGTCGGCGGAGATCTGAATCCATCCGAATTATATATTAATAATAAGAACGGGACATTTACAGAAATGGCCGCCCAGGCGGGTTGTAATATAGTTGATTATGTAAAAGGCGTCACGTCGGGCGACTATGATAACGACGGAAGAATGGATATTTTTTTATCTACTATAACCGGGCATAAATTTTTATTGAAAAATGAATCCATCAAAGGGGGTCCTGTTCATTTTAAAAATGTATCTGAGGAAGCGGGCCTAAGCCATAACCTCACCGGTAGTTTTCCCTGCTGGTTTTTTGACTACGATAATGACGGCTGGTTGGATATTCTTGCATGCGGATTTGAGTTTACTGAATCATTGGCCTATTATGCGGCGGCTGAAGTAATACATCACCGTAATGGCAATATGGGCAAAGTAATGCTATTCAGAAATAAACATGATGGGACCTTTGAAGATGTATCGGTTCAAACTGGGTTAAATAATATCGCCTTTGCGATGGGTTCCAATTTCGGGGACATTGACAATGATGGTTATCTTGATTTTTATCTCGGCACAGGTAATCCCTGGTTTCAATCACTCGTTCCCAATAAACTTTTCAGGAATATAAAAGGGACACGATTCATGGACGTTACCACTTCCGCAAGAGTCGGCAATTTGCAAAAAGGGCATGGTGTTGCTTTTGCAGATCTTGACAATGACGGGGATGAAGATATTTATATAAAAATGGGCGGAGCTTTTGCTGGCGATGCATATGAAAATTCTCTATATCTCAATCCCGGTCAGAATAATAATCACTGGATAAATCTTTCATTGGAAGGAGTTGTTTCAAATAAAGCGGCGATCGGTGCAAAAATAAAAGTGACATTTAAAGAAAATGGGATCACCAGGTTTGTATACCGCGAGGTTAATTCAGGCGGAAGTTTTGGTTCCAATCCTTTGCGTCAACACATTGGTATCGGGCAGACTGCTACTATTGATAGTATGGAAATAATATGGCCTGTTACGGGAAACAAGCAGGTATTTAAAAATCCACCGATTGATATTAATATTAAAATAAAAGAAGGACTGGATTCTTTTACTACATATAAACTCAATCATATTAATTTCATTGCTATCCGGTCAGGCTTAATAAGCTGTGCACCTCCGAAAGATTAATGATACAGACAGACCTAAAAGTCAGGTTATTTGGTGAGAGGTCGCCATTTTGTTGTTGCTTCAGGATAAATTCCAATGCGGTGTGTACGCACCAGTTCCGGTAAGGAACTCATAATGATATTTTTAGAGTTTTTCACCGGCATGTGACAATTAATACAATTGGCCTCCATCGAAAACCCTTGTGTTGGTTGCAGTGTACAAAAGGTATGATTGCTTTGGGTATGGCAATTCATACATTTTTGTGCGTAAGCGGTTAAATTTCCATTTTCTTTTGCGTGTGAATTATGACAGGTGTTGCAGGTCATTGTAGTGCTCATCAGAAAGCATTTACTGGCCGTCAATAAACCATATTGATTTGCATGTACATCTAATGTGACGGAATCTATTGCTTTAGGATTTTTGTAAAAATGCCGGCTCAAAGTATCGCCCGGCATAAACGAAAAGGCATTCGTTTTGCTTTGCATGATGCCTGAGTGGCAAACCGCACATACATCGAGTGATATTTCACGGCTTAGCGAAGCAGGATTGATAATAAATTTTCCCTGCTTCTCTCCGGTTTGTGCTGTATGAAATTCAACATGATTGGCAGCAGGGCCATGGCATCTTTCGCAATCTATCCCATATATGATTTGGTTGCGATCAAACCCGAAATATAAATCCTGTTTTGCAAAAGTAGTATGGCATTCCAGGCAACGGGCTTCGATAAGTCGATCAAAGGATATTTTGTCGTTAGGATAGCCCGGGCTATTTCCCCAATAATCCGTATTGGCGGAATAAGACATGGGGAGCTGGTAAAGCTCATTATAATAATTCCAATAGAAATAAGTTTGCCCATGTTTACCTGTTCCTATTGTAATATCAAATCGTTCGGCTCTTTCCTCTTTCCCGTTTATATAGGCCACCTGGTATAGACCGCCGGCTCTTTTTTCCATTACCACCTTCCGGCTGCTATCCAGATAAATAATATTTTGATTTTTTGAAAAACTGCCCTTGATATTTTCTTCAGATGCAGGTTCCGATTCATGATGGTGCCGTGTTGCACTAAAGGAATCATAAATCGCCTGATGACAATTGCGGCACGATTCAGTGCCTGCAAATTCTTGCCCCTTTAAATTCTTAATGATTTTTTTTTCTTCCTGTTTACTCTGTACACATTTGGAAAGAATAAATACTGATGCTACAATAATGATGATAACAAAGGCAAGATGCTTATGTGGGAAAATATCCTTCATGAAGATAATAGTACAAATTAACCAAAATGTTTTACATCTTTCTATTTAAGCTTAGCGCCTTTACTTGAAAATCTTTACAACTTTGCATTAAATCCCCAATCATAATCCAGACAAAGTCCTACGATCGTGTAATATATAAAACGCCTACCGGCAATAAACTTTCCTGCAAAGGAAGGATACAGGAAGCGGCTTTGAGAATGTTATTGAGCCGACCCTGATTTACGAAAGACAGATATTTCTGGTGATCCAATCAGCATAAAATAATTCAGAGCAATATTATTTTCCTTTATCTTCTCTTTTTAATGAGCCTCTCCACCAGAAACCTGCTCGGTATTAAAGACCTTACTGTAGACGATATTTTCCTTATTTTAAAAACGGCAGAACAATTCAAGGAAGTCTTGCAAAGACCGGTCAAGAAAGTTCCTTCTCTTCCTGATGTGACCATTGTCAATCTTTTTTACGATAATTCCACAAGAACAATATTCTTTCATACACCAAAATAAATTGAAAGCTTCGTGAAAGGGGCTTTATTATTTTTAGAAGAAATATCAGTGCAATTGAAATCAATTCTCACAGAATCTCATCTATATCGCTAAATCATTTAATGCGATCTTATCACAAAAGGTAAAAGTATTTTGGAAAAGAAAAGATGGAAAGGATGAAGTTTGTCATGTGAATGATTTAGTTCCAGTATTGCACTCACCCTAGTTTGTTTATATAAATAATTTTCCACATATTTTTTGATTGTGTTGATAAAGTATTTTTTCATAGGGAAAATTCAATTTTTTTGAATAAAAAACCAAACAACTGTTTGGTTATCAGAAAAAAAGATCAAAAAAAATTAAGGTTTTGTTATTTTTTTTTCTGAAATTGCTATATCCTTCTAACCAAATTTTTAAAACTGCTTGTATTATGAAAAGAAAAACTCCGACGCTTGTCAGATTGACAAGGCATCTCACTCTGTCATTTAGTTTCCTTTTCATTGTTATTAGTGCTACTGCTCAGAAGCAAGTCACGGGAGTAATTAAAAGCTCTACGGGACCAGTAGTAGGGGCAACAGTTGTAGTAAAGAATTCTACAGTTGCTACTCAAACTGATAACAGTGGAAGGTTTTCTATTAATGTACCTGCTGATAGATCTGTTCTGGTTGTTTCATTTATTGGACTTGAAACAACGGAAGTAGATGTTTCTAAACAATCTGAAGTTGATGTTACATTGGCTTCAGTTATATCAACATTAAATGAAGTGGTGGTAACAGGTTATACTGCCCAAAAGAAAAAAGAAATTACCGGTGCTGTTTCGGTAATTAAACCATCAGAACTAACAAAAGTCGCAGCACCTTCATTTCTCCAACAAATTGAAGGTCGTGCATCTGGTGTACAAACTACGTCATCTGGTTCTCCTGGTGGTGGGGTTTCATTGCGTATCCGTGGTAACTCTACCTTTACCGAAGGTGGTGGCGATCCATTGATCATTGTGGATGGATTACAAATGAAAGGTGCCTTCCAAAATCAATTAAATCCAAATGATATTGAAAGTATCCAGGTGCTGAAAGATGCAGCGACAACTGCTTCTTATGGTATCGGTGCCAATAATGGGGTTATCATCATTACTACCAAAAAGGGAAAAACCGGACAGGCAAGAGTGAATTTAAGTACATATTATGGTATGCAATCCGCTGTCAAAACTTACGAAGACCAGTTATTAAAGACATCGGCAGAATATATGGATCTTGTCTACCAGTCATATAAAAATCCGGGACAATGGCCAAGGACACCAGACCCTTCTGGTAACTATGATAATGTCGCTAGGACCTATGGCATAGGTGCGACTCCTGTGTTACCACAATATGTAAATCCATTACCTCCTGCCAACAATCTAACTGCTCCTTTAAATCTTACTTATAATTATCCAGATAATCTGGTTATGAAAGCAAGCCCTGGTACAAACTGGTGGGATGCGGTTTTTCAAACTAATGCACCTATGTACGAAGCAAATATTGATGTTTCCGGTGGTAGTGACAGAGGGAAATATTTCTTCAGCACAAACTACTTCAGCCAGGATGGGATCATGCGGTACACTGATTACAAAAAATATTCTGTAAGAGCGAATACTGAATTTAAAGTGAAGGCATTCACATTTGGCGAAAACCTGACTATTGCTTTTGATAATTATGTAGGTCAGCCCAATGGCAACCAGGTCGAGCAAAATATGATCAATGAAGGGTTACTGAAGATGCAACCCATAATCCCTGTTTATGATGAAGGAGGATACTGGGGTGGAACTAAAGCTGGATTCGGTAATGGGAAAAACGGAAGAGCACAATTGTACCGTAATAAAGACAACAGGGGTGAAGGACAAAGAATATTTGGAAGTGTCTATGGAGAGGTAGTATTTCTTAAGAACTTTACTGGTCGTATTATGTATGGCGCCGATGCAGGCTGGAATTTTGGAAAGAACTATCGTTTTACCGATTACGAATCGAATGAAGTTACCGGGCAAAATTTTTCGGAGTTTATCAACAGATATTATAACTGGATTTTTTCTCAACAGGTTACTTATGCCAACAAGTTCGGAGAGCATGATGTAAGGCTTACAGGTGTACATGAGGCAAGGTTAAATTCATTCCGGAATATCAATGCTAGCCTCGCAGGATACCAAATAGATCTACAGTCTTTGTGGTATATCAATTCTGCATTTGGTGACCCCGCTACCAGGGCAGTACAATCCAGCGGTGGTAAGAATAATGCCAAAGAAAGTTATCTCGGAAGAGTTGAGTATGGATTCAAAGGCAAATACTTGTTTAATGGTTCCGCACGATTTGATCAATCTTCCAATTTTGCTGAGGATAAAGGAGAATTATTTGGTGGGGTAGGATTAGCCTGGAGAATAAGTGATGAGAACTTCATGCAGGGTATTAACTTCATCAATGATTTGAAGTTAAGATTAGCGTGGGGTGTAACGGGCAATGATGCAATTGACGGCTCCAGGAACTACGCATTATATGGTGGTGGTCCTGGACAAACTTTTTATGATATAAACGGCCAGAATACATCTGTTGTAACTGGATATTCACCTGTGAGTGCTGGTCATCCTGTTGTTTGGGAAAAACAAAGGCAACAGAATATAGGTATTGATGCACTTTTGTTTAATAACAAATTAGAAACTTCAATAGATGTTTATAAACGAGTCAATGAAGACTTTCTTTTTGCACCCGGCCAACCAGCCACATTTGGAGCAATGGGTGGTGTGGTAGCTGTGCCATATGAAAATATTGGAAGTATTTCTAACAAAGGAGTTGAATTGAGCTTTGTTTGGAAAGATAACTTCTCAAAAGATTGGAAGTTTGATGCCGGGCTTAACTTAACTTTCAACAAAAACAATATAGATGAACTGGCGCCCAAATTCAGTGTTACTGACTTTTTCCCTTCTGCTCCTGAATCAAGAATTGGCTCCCTTGTTCGTAACTATACAGGAAATCCGATGGGTACCTTTTATGGATACACCCTCGATGGAATTTACCAAAGTGCAGCTGAAGTGACTAACGGGGCTGCCCAAGATGGAAAACAAATCGGTCGTTTTCGCTGGAAGGATATAAACGGGGATAAGAAAATTGATAATGAGGATAAGGGAATTATTGGCGATCCTAATCCTGATGTGATCTTTGGGTTTAGCTTTAATCTTGCTTTCAAGGGGTTTGATTTCAATATGTTTTTTCAGGGAACAGCCGGCAATGAAGCTTTTAATTATACAAAATACTTTACCGATTTTTATGGCTTTAGCGGAAACCGTTCTAACAGGATGCTGTACCAATCATGGACGCCTACTCGTACCGATGCTATTCTTCCCATGCTGGATATAACCGATAATTATAGTTTCCAGCCTAGCAGTTACTATGTGGAAGACGCTTCTTATCTGAGAGCAAAAGTGATTCAATTGGGTTACACTTTTAAGTCTTCTATTTTATCAAAAGCTAATATTGAAAACGCAAGGATCTATATACAAGGACAAAATCTCTTTACTATAAGCAGTTACCAGGGTCTTGATCCAGCGATGGGTACCAGGAATAATGCAACAGAGCAATGGACTGGTATTGACTATGGTAATTATCCTGCCGCAAGGGTTATAATGTTTGGTTTAAATATGTCATTCTGATTTTTAAAAGCAAAAAATTCAATTATGCGAATCAATAATAATTTCAAAAAAATTTCGGGTGCAATTCTTCTCGGCCTCGTGGTTTTTTCCTGTAAAAAATCCTTCCTGGAGAGACCGCCAGAGGCTGCCTTCAACGAGACTACACTTGCAAACGAAAAAGGAGTAAACGCCGTTTTGATCGGCGCCTATGCAGCATTGGATGGATGGGCCGATAATGGGTGGAGTAATGCTGCAGGTAATCCTTGGCCGACGGCCGGAAGTAATTGGATCTGGGGTAGTGTAACCTCAGATGATGCCACACCTGGTTCACAACCTAATGACCAGGTTGGTGTAGAAAGAATGAACCGCTATCAATATCAACCGGATGATGCTTATTTCCGTGCAAAATATCAGGCTATTTATTGGGGCGTTGGTCGTGCGAATTCAGTTATCGCATTGGCTGCTAAAGCTACGAATATGCCAGCTGCCGCAAAGGACCAGGCTATTGCTGAAGCTCGTTACCTGAGAGCATGGTACCATGCAGATGGCTATAAATTATTCAAAAATATTGCTTATATCGACGAAACTGTAACTGAGTATCGCCAAAAAAATGATGTAGATATTTTTCCTAAAATAAAGGAAGATCTTGATTTTGCGATCTCAAAACTTCCGGAGAAAACAAGTAATTCATCAGGTCGTGCCACAAAAGGAGCTGCCCAGGCGTTATTAGCAAGGATTCATATGCAGAGACAGGAATATGCTGCGGCCAAGCCCTTATTGACTGCTATTATTTCCAGTAATAAATATTCTCTCGTTGATAATTTTCATGATAATTATGATGCGTCAAAGCAAAATAATCCTGAAATGATTTTTGTTTACAAGTCATCTGTAAATGACGGTGCTGGTGAAAGTGCTAATGGAAATTGGGGTGACCGCCTGATGGGTATTCATAATATGCCCGGCGCTAATGCATGTTGTGGTTTCCATACTGCGACATATAATCTGCTCAATGCAATGAAAACAGATGCTGCGGGATTGCCGATGGCAAATTTTAATGCGGCAGATTATGTTCCTGCAGATAATCTTGATCCACGGGCAGACTGGACGTTTGCACGTCCCGGAATTCCTTTGTATGATTGGGGTCCCTACCAGGGAGCTTGGGAACGGGATTTGGGTTACACAGGCACTTTTGCGCCTAGAAAAAGTACCTTTCACAAGGGACAATATAAAGCGTTATCAACCGCCAGCGGATGGAGCGATTGGCCAAATGCAATTGACGTTCCATTGATGCGCTATGCTGATGTATTACTGATGGCAGCTGAATGTGAAATTGAAACTAATGGTAGTCTTACACAGGCAAACACCTGGATCAATATGGTGAGAGCAAGGGCACAAAAATATGTTCAGGGAGCAGGAACCAGCGAGGCCACCATTTCCCAGGCCTTACCGGCTCCGGTTGGCGGAGTAGTGACAGCAGCAGTAAACTCTACAAACTACAAACTTGGATTGTGGCCTGCTTTTGGTAGCCAGGCTGCTGCCAGGGATGCTCTTCGTTGGGAGAGAAGAATGGAATTTGCGATGGAAGGAAATCGTTATTTTGACCTCGTACGCTGGGGCATTGCTGCGCAGGTATTGAATGCATATATAGCGGTTGAAAAAAACAAGTTTGGTTGTTACGTCGGCGCTGAAACTTTTACTGCCAAGCATACTTTATACCCTATTCCTTCGGTAGAAATTGAACTGAGTAAGATCGATGGTGTTGCTCAACTGAAACAAAATCCAGGTTATTAAACTAGTCCACATTATTTGAAAAGGGTGCCCGCTACGGGTACCCTTTTCTTTATTTGAAAATCACCAATTTTATACGAGGAGGTTACATACAATAACATAAATACCATTAACTTGCCCGGAAACTTTTCACACATCTCTTCATAAGAGAAATTGCAGCTGTATGATGATGAAATTTTGGAAGTCCCTTGTATTATTTTCTTACTGTTTATTTATTTTTTTTTCTTGCAAAGATGTAAAGCAGGAGGAAAAGACTTACCAGCCACCGACCAATGCTTTATTTTTAAAACTGCCGTCATCAGAGACCGGTGTCAATTTTTCTAACCCTGTGGAAGACGACAGCTCTTATAATATTCTTACTTACCGGAATTTTTATAATGGTGGTGGCGTGGCTACAGGCGATATAAATAATGATGGCTTACCAGATATATTTTTGACTGCTAATCTTGGAGACAGCAAACTATATCTCAACAAAGGTAATTTTCATTTTGAAGATATTACGGTTTCATCAGGAATTAAAAGCAGGAAAGGCTGGCGCACTGGTGTTACTATGTCCGATGTAAATGGAGATGGCTGGTTGGATATTTATATTTGCAATAGCGGCGATATAAAGGGCGATGATAAAGAAAATGAACTTTATATCAACCAGCATAATAATACATTTAAAGAACAGGCTAAAGAGCTGGGATTAAATGATGCCGGGTTTACCACGCATATTTCTTTTTTTGATTACGATCTTGATGGCGACCTTGATGCTTATATTCTGAACAACAGTTTTGTGGATGTGTACAAATTTGATCTCGACTCCGCTCGGAAAATAAGAGATCCGCTTGGTCATAAACTAATGCGGAATGATAACGGCCACTTTAGTGATGTAAGCGAGCAAGCTGGTATTTCCAGTATTAAAATTGCTTATGGCCTTGGTGTCTCAGTCAGTGATCTGAATGGCGACATGTATCCTGATATTTACATTAGCAATGATTTTTACGAAAGAGATTATCTGTACATCAATCAGGGCAATGGGAAATTTAAGGATGAATTGGCTGAGCGAATGTCGCATATCTCTTCATCAAGCATGGGCGCCGATGTCGCTGACCTGGATAATGATGGTAAGATGGACCTGATCACTACTGACATGCTTCCTGAAGATGAATACCGGTTAAAAACCATGAACAGGTTTGAGGAGTATCATGTTGAAAGTATGAAGTATCGTTCCAGTTTTCATTTTCAGTATCCGCAAAACTCCCTTCATTTAAATAATGGAAACGGGCAGTTCAGTGAAATTGGGTGGTATGCAGGAGTGTCGGCAACGGATTGGAGTTGGGGTGCTTTGATCTTTGATTTTGATAATGATGGTAATAAAGACATTTTCATCAGTAATGGGATTTACCGTGATATTACCGATATGGATTTTTCAGAATTTCTTGCTGATAAATCTGAAGTAAAAAAAATTGTTTCGAAAAAAGGACGGTTTGATTTCAGGGATTTTCTTCCATATATTTCTTCCACAAAATTATCAAACTACGCTTATGTAAACCAACCCGGCCTGATCTTTAAAAATGAATCGGATGCACTTGGCCTTGCAGAACCTTCTTTTAGTAATGGAGTTGCCTATGCTGACCTGGATAATGACGGAGATTTTGATTTAGTGGTGAATAATATCAATGATCCTTGTTTCATTTATCGCAATGAAGCAAATAAAAAAACAAACAACCATTTTCTGAAAGTGAGTTTCAAAGGAACTGCCATTAATCCATTTGGAGTTGGTGCCTGGTTGAATTTGTATGTAAAAGGCAAAAAACAGGTGTTGCAGAATTATCCAGTACGCAGTTTTCAAAGTTGTGTTGATCCGAAGCTGATATTTGGCATGGGTCAGAATACACACGCAGATTCATTGGAAATTATCTGGCCGGACCTTACCCGCCAAGTAATTTATGACCTTGCAGCTGATAAAGAAATAGTGCTGGAACAGAAGAATGCAGATAAAAAATTTATTACGCAACCAGAAAACAAAAAAATATTTACAGACGTTACGACTACCGTGCTTGATTCAGCGACCTCGTATCGTGAAAATATTTATGTAGATTATAATTCAGAAAGGTTAATACCTTATATGCTCTCTACGCAAGGGCCAAAACTATCTCGAGGTGATGTAAATAATGACGGCTTGGAAGATTTTTATATGGGAGGGGCAAGTAATGAACCGAAGCGTCTATTCGTACAAACGAGATCAGGATTTCTTATTAGTAAGCAGGACGTATTTGAAATCGATAAAGAAAAAGAAGATGCCGGTTCTGCGTTTTTTGATGTAGATAAAGATGGCGACATTGACCTGTTAGTTGCTACCGGCGGTTACCAGTACGACCAGGGAAGTTCAATGTTAGCTGCCCGGCTTTATTTGAATGATGGCAAAGGAAAATTTTCTGCAGGGAAATTGCCGGAAGTTTTTACCAATGCATCCTGTGTAAGTGTCTCTGATTATGATAAAGATGGCTATGATGATGTCTTCATAGGAGGCAGGGCAGTTTCTTCTAATTATGGGAAAAGCGGACGCAGTTTTCTTTTGCATAATGAAAAGGGAATATTGATTGACAGGACGCCGGATCTATTAAAAGAATCGGGAATGGTGACAGATGTATCGTGGAATGATATGAATGGTGACGGTTATCCTGAATTGATGCTTGTAGGTGATTGGATGCCTGTAACTATTTTTTCCAACAACAAAGGAGTTCTTGAAAACAAACAGATAATAGAAAACAGCTCCGGCTGGTGGAATTGTATTCAACCAGCGGATATTGACAGCGATGGTGATATGGATTTTGTCTTGGGTAACTTCGGACTTAACTCAAGACTAAAAGCTTCACCGGAAAAACCGATGGAACTTTACGTTAATGATTTTGAC
>DATDCP010000528.1:0-6964 GCA_036524255.1 Chitinophagaceae bacterium | reverse complement strand
GTCATTATGTTACTATAGTCTTCCTTGTAATCACCAAATTTTATTTATTGTATGCTGATTGGCGAGGCTATTTTATTGCGGGCTTTTCCGTTGTGTGGATAGCGAATATTTATATGAGCTTGTTTTATCTTTTAAGGCAGGGGATTAAGAAAGAGAAAGTGATAATTGAAGAAATTGAAGAGAATAGTAAGCAACAAAATTGAGTATATTAGCTGATAACAGTAATGCTATGCAAATTTCTATAGGACAAAAAGCAACACGAAGTGTCACATTAACTTCAGATCATGTAAAGACATTTGCCGAATTGAGCGGTGATTATAATCCACTACATTTTGATGAATCATTTGTTGTAAAAACAAAATTTAAAAAATTGGTGGTGCAAGGTGGCTTAACTACAGGACTGCTTCATGCTTTAGTTGCAATGGATATGCCCGGCCCTGGTACTGTTTTTCTAAGTCAGAGCTGGAAATTCACAGCCCCGGTTTTTATTGACGATACTATTACAGCTGAAGCAGTGGTGATCAGTAAACATGATACTAAGCCTGTTACGCAACTAAAAATAAAAATAGCACGACAGGATGGTGAGATTGTTTTAGAGGGGGAGGCATGGTGTTATACCTTCACTGCTGATAATTAAATATTATTACTTAGAATTTACCGGAAAAAGATTCCACATTCTCCACGTTTATTTTAGAATATCCCAGTTTAGTATCGGGGCACGATTTTACCTGGTAGATATTATTCTATCACCGCAAATATTTTTTATGAAAACAATTCAAAAAAAGAATGATAAAGTCACAAGCGATCTTCCCGAATCAAAACGTGATAAGGAGCTTTTAAAACCCGATGAGGGTACTCTCGAACTGCCGGAAGTGAAAGATATTCCCGGCCAGGAGCATGTAAGGCCATTGCCACCGGGTGAAATGGCTGATACAACTATTTCCTCCGCTGATGAGGAAGCAAGTGAGCTGTTAGATACAGATGAAGATATTTTGATAGATAAAGAGCTTAATGTTAGCAATACAGAAAGAGATCTTTTGCGGCGCAGCACCGAGTCAATGGCGACACTTGACGATGAAAAATTGCATGCTGCGACTCTTGATAGTACTGACGATGAAGGGGAAAAGTTAAATGAATCATCAGATATGAGCGGAAAGGATCTTGATGTGCCGGGAAGCGAAGATGATAATGCTAATGAAGAAATAGGAGAGGAGGATGAAGAAAATAATTCTTATAGTATTCGTGATCCTGAAGATGAATAATGCTTATACTTTTTTTTCTGATTGATACTGCCCGATCAACATTTTAGCTGTATCATGCCCGCTTTGCAAAGCGCCTTCAACTGTTCCCTGCGATTCACTCTTGCTTATTGCTTCTCCTGCAAAGTAGATCGTGTTGTTCACGGGCGATGCTAATATTTCTATTGCCTTTTCAGAATGTAATGTATTGTAGCTATAGCCTCCTTTTATATGAGGTTGGTTTAGCCAATTGATGATCTTATAATTGATAAGTTCTTCTTGCAGCATTGCTGGTGGCATGCGAAAGATCGATGATAGAGATTGTATAGCAGTTTGTAATAATGATGAGTCTGGCTCAAATATCTTTTTGGTTGCATTAGGACCTCCGAGCCAGCCGGTGAGTAAATTACTTTCTGCAGGTAGTTGAGTCCACCATGTTGGTATTTCCTCATCGGTCAATAAAAAACCAGTTTCATCATCAAACTCTTCCCAAAAATTTGTTTTGAATTCCAACAGAAATTTGATTACTGCACCAAATCCTAAACCTTGTATTGCAACTGCGTGATCAGTTAATGCGGGTTTAAATTGAATAGTTCCAGATTGCAATACACCTGCAGAAACAGTAATGATCAATTTATCAGCCTGGAATTTTTTGTTGTCAACGGTATGTATAGTCACATTCCCTTCTTCGTGATCTATTTTGTTTACACAGGTATTAAAGTAGAATTCAGTATTTAGTTCTTGGCAGGAATTAACCAGGTGATCTATGAGTTGGATATAGCCACCTTTGATCCTGTATTGTTTTTTATCTATATCCTCCCATTCTTTTTTTACAGAAAGGATAGAAGCTTTGGAAATATCTGCCAGGTCAAAGCCTTCTGAAAACCGCTGCACTGCCTGTCGAAGGTGAATATATGTTGGATTGGAAAAATTTTCTTCTAAAAATTGAAGGATCGTTATGTCTGTATTTAGTTTTCTAAGTTGGTGCATGAATTCATCCCAATGATCATAATGATCTTCACTTTGCCATTGTCCTTGTCGAACACCGATCATTTTTCCTTCAACAGCTTCATAAGATAAGCCGCCTTCTTTTAGTAATTGAAAAGTAAGGGGTAATTTACCATGGATAAATTCTGCGCCAGCCTCAACGGAATTTTCAAAATCTTCTTTAATGGTAGAGATCCTTCCACCTGCAATTCCGGCTGCTTCTAACATGCAAACATGATAACCTGCTTTTGCAAGATCTCTCATTGCCAATAACCCGGCAGCGCCAGCCCCAATGATGATGACATCATACTTCATTTGTAAAATTGGTTATTGCATTTGTATCCAATAGCCGAAGTTACTTCCTTCCAGAGAGTTTGCTTATTAAAAAAACGATCAATCCTATCACTGCTGCTACTGCGAGTATTCCCACCCAAAATCCTGCTTTGAAGATATCGCCCACTAATTCGCAACTTGTCAGTGACATTGAGATCAAAACGAACATGAAAACATAGAGGAAATTTTTCATACTACTTACTTTAGATGATTAAAGTTTTTACTTATCAAATACATTTTGATAGTGCCAAATTGTGTACCACCATTAAGTGCAGATAAAAATTCAGGCTTACAGAACATAAAATTTAGAAACTATCTAAAAGCAGGATTTTTTTCTACACTATTTTATTTTTGATCACCTCTTGAATACTAATAAATCATGTTAGAATTTTATAAACTGTTAAGTGAGTAAGAATTTTCGGCGAACTTTTTGTTCAATTCATGTTTAATATTATTTTATGAATTGGATTGATTTAATTCTGATCTTGATCGTTCTTCTGGCTGTTATTGCAGGTTGGTATCGCGGTTTTATTTCCAGTGTACTTAGCTTGTTAGTATGGGCGGGTAGTTTTGTTATTGCTTATCTTTTTTATCCATATGTCGCAAGCTTTATTGATAGAATATTTGATGCAGGCCCCTGGTTATTAGCAATTTCTTTTATATTGACAGCTATCATTGCCGGTACACTCCTAAGTATCCTTGCAGGATATATAACACGTACTGCTCCAATAGAGGCCCATCAAAGTGGTGTCAATAGGTTTTTGGGAATTATTCCAGGAGCGATTACAGGTTATTTATATGCAGTTATATTTTCTGCGATCTTTCTTGCGTTGCCGATACGGGATGGAGTAACTGAAAAAGTTCGAAATAGCCAGTTAGGGGTTCAATTGGCAATGCAATCTGAATGGGCAAATAGAAAATTAGCCCCTGTATTTGATGAAGCCATTCGGCAAACGATCAATAGTCTTACAGTTCAGCCTGGCTCTGACGAAAAGATCAATCTTACTTTTAAGATCGATAATGCAACCCCAAAACCAAATTACGAAAGCGAAATGTTGCAAATGATAAATGAGGAAAGGCAAAAACACGGATTAAAACCATTGGCTGCTGATCCTGAAATGCAGCGGGTAGCAAGAGCTCATTCACAGGATATGTTTGCAAAAGGATATTTTGCCCATGATAACCTTGAGGGAAAAGATCCTTTCGATAGAATAAGAGCAGCGAATATTCATTTTGGTGCTGCCGGAGAAAACCTCGCATTGGCACAAACAGTTGAAATAGCACACGTAAACCTAATGAACTCCCCGGGTCATAGGGCAAATATTCTTAATTCTTCCTTTGGCCGCGTGGGGATAGGAATATTGGATGGCGGATTTTATGGCCTTATGATCAGCCAGGAATTCAGAGATTAATTTTTTGATCTTATTACCTGTTTGGAATTTGTTAGTCGGTTATCGTCCGGTTCTTTTCTTCAAACTCTTTCTTTCTTTTCTATTATGTGTTCTATCATCACCCTTCATTAATTGTTCTTCACCTTCGCGACTATCCATATCATCTTTGTTCTCAGGTCTGCGTTTGTTGTTATTAAGTTTTGTGTTATGAGCTGGTGTTTGCTGTTTGATATTTTTCATAAATGTTATTTTAAAAATTGAACAATCAAAATACATGCCCTTTGATTGCAGGCGAAACACATAATCATGGCTTTGTTTTTGAACAAAAAAAATTTTTAAATGGCAGAGCATGAGTCGTGAGCAACTTGATACCTTATTCAAAGACATTGAAACAGCTTTCGATAAACTTGATGTGAAAACAATATCAGGTTATTGTGCCGATAGTGTTATTTCAGCCGGACCCAAAGGTTCTATAGCCCAGAGTCGGAAAGACTACGAGGAGAAGGTTAAAAAAACAAATGAATTTTACAAAAGTGTGGGACGCAATTCAGCACGAATAATTTCTAAAAGAGTAATGCCTATTTCTAATAACTATAGCATGGTGGTAGTACGGTGGGGTATAACTTTTGCCCAGACAGGTAATAAGATTACAGAATTTGACATGAGTTACATAGTTCAGGAAACAGGAGATGATCCAAAGATAATTTTACTAATAAAACATGAAGACGAAGAAGCGGTACTAAAAAAATTGGGCTTGCAAAAGACATAACAAAGCTAATGTTTATAAATGTTCCCACAATAAATGTTGTGACATACACGGTTTCGGGCAAAATTATTGGGGAAAAAAATCAACTTTTTTTTGTTTGTCATTTTTCATGTTATTAATAAACTGCTTATCCACATTTTTAACACTAGTATAAACGTTTAAGATTATTTAATACCCATTCTTTCTCCTTTTAATTAACAGGAACGATTTTGGCATAAATGTTTCATCATGCTCGTAAATCAAATCATCATGAATAAACTGCTATTGCCATTGAAACTTAGCAACGTCACAGAAAACATGATCTCAATTCATGATTACCTGAAGAATTCATATAATGAGAAAAAAGAATGGTTGGCTGAAAGCATCGAATTCTTTAAAGACTTTGCACAAATGGAAGAAGAATTCCGGCAGGAACTTCTTAATAAAAATGAGTATTGTATTTGCATAGAAGGGGAAATGGTTTCCGAAAAAGATATTTTATCAAGATCTATGGAAGAAAATTATTAAACCCATTCTTTACCTTATCCTATTATTTACTTTTAAAAGCATCAGTTTTGATGCTTTTAAAGTTTAATACTATAATAGGTAGTTTATACAGCAACATGTATTTAAGCTTAGGTTTTCTTTTTAGTCCCGAAATTTTGTATCCACCAATGCATTCCTTTGAACAAATCATGTTTACAGGCGCAATATGTCCATGCAGGGTTAAGTAAATTATACCTATGTCCATAACCGGGGATGCCGCTGTCCACTAATAATTGAATAACTATATCGCGGGGAGTGACAATGTGCATAGAACTGCCTGCTATGTTTTCATTTCCAAAACTCATTGCTGGCGAAAAGAGTGTGATACGATCCCATGGATTCGAGCCATCGCTTCCAGTATGCATTAGTTTCCAGTCATGTTCATCCTGGTCTTTTGCATGTTTTGTTGTGGCATTATAAATGCCACTATCGGGCTTCAGGATAGATAGTGGTTTTAATTTCTTAAGATCATTTATAAGTGTTGTTAATGCTTTTACTTTTTCCTGGGTGGTAAAATGCCAGGTGGTGTCCGTTGTCTCCACAGGTTTTCCATTCTTTATGGTGCTGGAAAAAGTCACACTGTAATTTTTATTTCCTTTGCCATACTTTTTTAAAGTAGTTGTTGCATCATTCAGCATGGGCTGTAAATATTGAATGTATGACTTAGGATTACTTCTGACCCTGTTGATCTCGTAGATCATTTCTCTTTCGATCTCCGTCATGTATAAGCATTTCTTTGCTGTATTTAATGAATCAATAACCTGGGATTTTGCGAGAGTTGAAAATAAAAGGAGAAGGGCTATATAAAGTAGACGCATGAAATGGTGGTTTGTCCCTTAACGACAAACAAGAATAAAAATTTCAAACTGGTATGCCCATAAATAAAATTGATATGGACTTTAACAAGTTGATTAGAAACGCCTGTTCAAAGTATAGCTAAAGTCATGATCTCCCACTAGTAAATTACCATTTGCATCTGTAAAGATCAGAACACCCTGGTCTAATTGTAAGAGATATATAAAGGGCTTTTCATTCTCATCATTGAGCTGGTAAATAATTCTTCCATCTTTCCCGGTTGTTACTAACCAAATACCCCTTTTACCACCTTTATCACGACGATAAGGGGTTCCCAGAATTCTGTAAGTAGCAGGTTCGTTTTTCTTATTACTATAAAGTACGAGGTACCATTTCAATTTATAGCATTCTTTTCCGGGTTCGATAATATCTGGGACTCCACACGGCGATCTTCCTTCAAATGCTATTGAGTCTTTTAAAACGATCTGTTGCTTTGTGATCAAATTAAATTGATTCGTTGCAGCTGGCGCCATTTTATTCAAAGCATAACTCCAGCCGCCATTACCTCTTAAAAGAGTATTATCATTGTTAACTATATGAAGCAGGTTAGCGTTTAATTCTGCAAGTTTCAAAACCTGGTTGCCATTTTGTAGTATGTAATGGTTATTATCCCTTTTTGTGATCCCTGACAGTAAGATCTTTTTTCCTCCATCATAAAAACCATTCGTGTTAGGTTTGCCTATTCCATAATTACATTCTAAAGAATATTTTGTATCTGTAAGTGATAATTTCCAACGGATAAAATCAATAGAATCTTTTAACGAAATTCCGAGGAATGTTCTTACTAGTGAGGCTGCAGGAGTGCTTGCAGTATAATTTGTTTCTTTTGAATTGGGACAAAAACCCAATACGGTAAACAATAAAAACGT
>DATDCP010000527.1:0-2412 GCA_036524255.1 Chitinophagaceae bacterium | reverse complement strand
ATGTTGAACAGTGAAAAGGATCTGAAAGAGATACTGACTGATATAGTGACCTGGATAGAGTATAAAAGCGAGAACGATATTTTAACATCCATTCTTTTATATAATAAAAAAACAAACCAGTTATTTATAGGGGCCGCCCCTTCTTTCCCCGATCATTATAACACTGCTGTCAATGGATTTTCGCCTGGGCCCACTGCAGCATCATGTGGTACCGCGGCATTCTTTCGCAAACAAATAATTGTGGATGATATTGCAACTGATCCGCTTTGGAAGAATTATAAATCGTATGCATTAGTTGAAGATCTGCGTTCCTGCTGGTCAACACCCATATTTGGTGCAAATGATGAATTGCTGGGGACGTTTGCAGTATATTATAACGAGCCACGTAACCCAACGCAAAATGATCTCACACTTATTGACGGACTAGTAGATGTTACTGCATCTGCAATCGAAGCAAGAAAAAACGACTATATGAAAATGGTCGGGCTGTAGTACAAAGGTTTTCTTATTATAGGTTTTTAACCAGTTTTACCAAAGCACCAATATGGGACTTCAACAATGCATTAAAGCTTGTCAGTAAAATAAATGTATCATCGAACAATGCATTACGCTATGAATTAGCTGATATAAAAGTATGGTCCTATCTTGGATTTTTATCTCACTTTTCATTGGGAAAGGATCCAGCCAGATGTAGCAAAAGTTGTTAAAACAGCACAGCAGGCTGTAACCATTAAAACAATAGATACCTGATTGCTGGTATAATTTTTATCTCAACTCATCATTCATAACTTTAAACAATGAAGATCGCTACATATAATGTGAATGGTGTTAATGGCCGTTTATCAGTACTGCTTCGTTGGTTAAAGGAAGCCAAACCCGATATCGTTTGTTTGCAGGAATTAAAAGCGCCAAATGAAAAATTTCCGTTAACTGCAATAACTGATGCAGGCTATGCTGCAAAGTGGCATGGACAAAAAAGCTGGAATGGCGTGGCGATCCTTTCAAAAGTTGGAGAAATTCAGGAATTAAGGCGGGTACTACCCGGAGATCCTGAAGATAGCCACAGCCGATACATCGAAGCAATTATAAATAATATGGTCATAGGATGTCTATATCTCCCCAACGGAAATCCATGGCCAGGTCCAAAATTCGATTACAAATTAAAATGGTTTAACCGTTTGACTCTTCATGCAAAAAAATTATTAGCACAAAAAGTGCCGGTTGCGTTGATCGGTGATTTTAATGTCATGCCAACCGAACTGGATGTATATAAACCAGAGCGATGGGTAAATGATGCTTTATTTAGAATAGAAGTTCGTGATGCTTATAAAAAATTAATTGCGCAAGGCTGGACAGATGCTATTCGAAAACTTTATCCAAAAGAAAAGATCTATACATTCTGGGATTATTTCAGAAACGCTTATCAGAGAGATGCAGGTCTTCGCATCGATCATTTTTTATTAAGCCCGCAGTTGAAACGTAAACTCATCAATGCAGGGGTTGATAAGCATGTTCGTGGATGGGAGAAAACAAGTGATCATGCGCCGGTATGGATAGAGTTGAAGGATAAATAATGTTTCAATGGCAATATTTATTGCATGAAAATTGCCGGTTCTATTGTGTGGAAACAATACTTAAAAACATAGCAGCATTTGCAGATGCAGCCCACGGAGATCAAAGGAGAAAATATGCGGATGAAAGATATGTTGAACATCCGATAAGGGTAATGAAGACATGTCAGCAATTTGGTTATCCTTTGCCTGTTTTAGCTGCTGCAATTCTCCATGATGTATTGGAAGATACAGATGTAACTCAACAACAAATAAGAGAATTTTTATTATCTATGATGACTGAAACCGATACTAACTATACCCTTTCATTGGTGACAGAGCTAACTGATGTTTACACAAAGGATAAATATCCGCGACTGAACAGACAAAAGCGAAAAGCCAAAGAGGCGGATCGATTAGAAAAAGTGAGTGCGGATGCTCAAACAATCAAGTATGGTGACATTATCGACAATGCCAGCGGAATTGTAGAACATGGTGCCGACTTTGCGCCAGTGTTTTTAAAAGAAGGCGCCGAATTATTGAAAAAAATGAAAAAAGGCAATAAGAATCTCCATCAAAAGGCAATGGAAGTAATAGCAAATGAAATGGATCAATTAAGAACCTATGATCTTCATTCAAAGAAAGAAGAATGAAATTCTGAATAACAGGAATTGCCTGAGAAAATAAAGCAACATTTTATCTTGTTATAGCACCTGCCGGAATTCTTTTCTTTTTTGGCTTCTCATCTTTAACCTGGTTTTTAGTATCCTCGTTTACATCACGACTTCCTTTTTTATTAGTCTTTGGACCTGAAGATAACTTACGACCCTGGCTTGAGGTTCTGCTTGTATCTCCTTTCCGG
>DATDCP010000526.1:0-8245 GCA_036524255.1 Chitinophagaceae bacterium | reverse complement strand
CTGACAATGCCAAGAACCAGAAGTACAAATGCCTTATGAGATTGAAAAAATTATTTTTCGCTCAATATAAAAACGGTAAGTGATGGAAGAAATTCAATTAATAGAAGCTGTTGAACGCTACATCCGTGGTGAAATGAAAACGGATGAAAGGGTTTATTTTGAACAATTGCGTAAAACCAATCCGGAAGTAGATCAGATGGTTGTTGAGCATACTTTATTCATTCATCAAATGAATGAAGTAGGTGAATTGCGTAAGTTCAAATCCACATTAAATGAGGTTCATACTGATCTGGCTGAAAAAGGTTTGATCAATTCAGACAGACTGAAAGGAAACGCAAAAGTTGTTTACTTGTGGAAGAAATATAAAAGAGTTGCGGCGATAGCTGCTTCAATTGCCGGTATTACAACACTTACTATTAGTTTACTAGTTTGGTCACTTTCTCCTAAAATTGAAAGCTCGCAGGTAAAGGAATTGGTAAATGAAGTGAATGGATTAAAGATTAAAAACAAAGAACTTGATAATAAGATCAAAGATGTTGATAATAAAAGCGAGAAAAAAGTTATTCTTAATCCTTCTTATCGTTATAACGGCACAGGGTTTATGATCGACAGCAAGGGATATCTTGTAACTAATGCGCATGTCGTTAGAAGTGCCAAAACGGTTGTTGTACAAAACAAGAAAGGTGAGAACTTTAATGCAAGAGTTGTTTTTACTGATTTTGCAAAAGACCTTGTAATACTTAAAATAGAAGACGATTCATTCAAAACTTTGACGAGTGTTCCTTATGGCATAAGTAAGTCTTCAAGTGATCTGGCTGAATCAATTTATACTCTTGGTTATCCTCGCAATGATGAAATGGTGTATGGCCAGGGTTATTTAAGTGCAAAGACTGGTCTTAACGGAGATTCTTTAAGCTGTCAAATAAGTATTGCTGCAAATCCGGGAAATAGTGGCGGGCCGGTCCTTAACCATAATGGTGAAGTGATCGGAGTACTTAGTACACGCCAGGTTTCAGCTGAAGGAGTTGTTTTTGCAATTCAATCAAAATATATACACACTGTGTTAAGTGAATTGAAAAAAGCGGATACTTCTTTAAAAATAAAAGCTTCTGCAGCTTCTTCATTGAAAGGAATGGACCGTACGCAACAGGTAAAAAAGATCGAAGATTATGTATTTATGGTAAAAGTAAATTGATCATTAAGCTTTCAACATATTTAAAGCAGTCTCGCCTAAGGCGAGACTTTTATTTTGCCCAAAGGTTTGTTGGATACTCACCGGCATTCACCAGTTTCATTAAACTTTCTCTTACCATTGGTGCATCTTCTTTATAAGTTACACCAAACCATTTTGCAGAAGTAGGGATCACCTTTATTACTCCTTCCCCCTCTTTAATATACTTATCTGCAACTATTGGTATAAAAAATTCAGCCTTGGGATTGGAAGCATTTTGTGCAAGAAATTCTTTGAATACTTTTTTAGTATAATCAAAAACAGATGGATGAAAACACCAGAAGTTCATGGACACATGAGTATCTAATGGAAGCTCTTTAGGTAAATGTTCATCGTTACAAACGATCTTGTCGCCAACCTGTGAAACATTTAATCTTTCAACGACTGAAACAAGATCACCCTTGTTGTCCACTTCGCAAACACCACGATTCACCGTTCCATGTTCTGAGAGTGTTTTCAACAATTCATACCCGATAATTGAAAATGTCTTTTCATTACAATCATTCACAAGAAAATTATGTGCTTTCACAAAACCATCTTTCCCATAAAAATCATCTGCATTGATAACCGCAAATGGTTCTTTAACTTTTTCATCAGCACAAAGAACTGCATGAGCTGTCCCCCATGGCTTGGTTCTTTCTTTCGGTATCTCAAACCCTTCGGCATATTTATTCAATTCCTGGAAAACATATTCCACCTCTATGCTGCCTTCAATATCTTTTCCAACTATCTCACGAAAGTTCTTTTCAAATTCTTTACGAATAATAAACACTACTTTTCCAAAACCAGAACGAATTGCATCATAAATAGAGTAATCCATGATCGTTTCACCCGAAGGGCCAAAACCTTCCACTTGTTTCATACTTCCATAACGTGATGCCATTCCTGCTGCCAATATCACTAATGTTGGTTTCATCTTACAATTTTAAAGTCCAAAGACTTGCGAAATTAAATAAATTAGCTACTCATCTTATATTATATTTATTGCATGGAACTCCCTGATCTTAAAAAAATAACAACTGATAAAATTCGAGACCCTTTTTTAAAAAATAAAAATGTCCATCTTGATGCTCTCCGTCTCGATAAAATTCATCCAGTCATTTCAGGCAATAAATGGTTTAAACTAAAATATCATCTTGACAATTTTAATGCCGGTAATTATAATGGTATTATCAGTTTTGGCGGTGCCTGGTCCAATCATATTGTGGCAATAGCCTGTGCCTGTTATTTGAAAAAAATAAAATGTATTGGTATAATTCGTGGTGAAAGACCTGAACAGCTTTCTAATACCTTACTTGAAGCAGCTAAATATGAAATGGATCTGAAATTTATTTCCAGGGAAACGTATGCCCAAAAAAACAGCAATGAATTCCTTGAATCAATCAAAAAAGAATTTCCAGTACCTTATATCATACCTGAAGGCGGGGCAGGAAAAGAGGGAGAAAAAGGCGCAGGCGAAATACTACAATATGCTGATGAGAAGAATTATACTCATATAGCTTGTGCTGTTGGTACAGGAACAATGTTTAATGGAATCAGGGTGGCCGCTTCAGCAAATCAAAATATTCTTGGCATTGTAGCTTTAAAAGGATGGAAAGTGGAGAATGAAACGAAAAATACAGAGATGTTCCTGAATTATCATTTTGGCGGATATGCAAAATATAACCTGACCCTGATCAATTTTATGAATGAATTTTTCAGGCTTACCAATATCCCTACCGATTTTGTATACACAGGTAAATTGGCCTTTGCATTATTCGACCTCATAAAAAAAGACCACTTTCCACCAGGCAGTAAAATTCTCATGATCCACAGCGGAGGTTTGCAGGGAAATGACTCACTGCAAAAAGGTTCGTTAATCTTTTAAGTTTTGCGGGTTGCATACCTATCTTTGCCGCTGTAGACCAAAAGAAAAATCTTGTTTTAACGTTCTATATCCATGCGAAAAATCATTCTGTCCCTTTTGATTTGTGCTTCTGCTTTTACCAAAGCCCAGGATTCTTTGCCTGCTTTTTCTGTTGTAAATAAAGGAAACAACCGTTTTATCATCAGTTGGAATAACAAGTATCCCCAGTTAAAACAAATAAGCATTCAGCGATCAACAGATAGTCTTTCCAATTTTAAAACACTGATCACTGTACCAGATCCTAATAACAAACAAAACGGTTACCTCGACTCAAAAGCCCCCAACGATAAAATGTTTTACAGGCTTTATATTTTAGTTGATGGCGCCAATTTTATTTTTTCAAAATCGAAAAGACCGGCAAACGATAGCATACGAACGGCCCTGCTTTCTGATTCATCCTCAAAAGCAATTAAAGACAGTCTTTACCTGAAATTGGTTGAAAAGATCCTCACTCAAAATCTTCCTGACAGCGCCTTGACCACAGAAGAACTTCTTCTTTTAAGAAGATACAGGAACGGCAAGCAGGATATCTATTACGATTCCGTAAACCGAAAGATCGATGCGAAAGTGAAAAATAAGAACAAAGTGGATGTTATGATCCCACAATATCGCATTGTTGCAAATAAAGACGGGCTGGTGAGAATTTCATTGCTGGATTTTGGTAGCAAAAAATATTCTATTAAATTTTATGAAGATGATGATACTTTTCTTTTTGAATTAAAGGACATCAAGGAAGCTTCTTTAATGCTGGAAAAATCGAATTTCTATCATTCTGGATGGTTCAAATCTGAGCTATATGAAAATGATAAATTGGTAGAGAAGAACCGATTTTTTATTCCGAAGGATTTCTGATGGTGCCTTTAACCAGTTATCAACTCTACATCAAACACTTTCTCAAAATTCCTCCTTACTTTTTCCTTTGCTTCTTCAAAATCTATTTTTTTTCCTAATTCCTTTTCGAGTGAGGTTACTTGTTTATTTTGAATACCGCAGGGAATAATATTATTGAAGTAAGAAAGATCGGTATTGACATTAAAAGCAAACCCATGCATGGTGATCCAGCGGCTGGTGCGTACTCCCATTGCACATATCTTTCTTTCTCTGCCGGGAATATCAGGATCAAGCCAAACGCCTGTTTCGCCGGAAGACCTTGCTCCTTTTAATCCATAATCCGCCATCGTTTGAATGATCACTTCTTCCAGGTTGCGTAAGTATTTACCAATATCTGTGTAAAATTTTTCAAGATCGAGAATAGGATAACCAACGATCTGTTGATCGCCGTGAAAAGTAATATCGCCGCCGCGGTTGGTTCTGAAAAATTGGATCCCATTTTCTTCAAGTTGCTCTTCGCTCATCAATACATTTTCAATATTACCGCTTTTGCCCAGGGTATAAACAGGTGGATGTTCTACGAAAAGCAAATAGTGAGTAGTCGCTGGATGCTGGATGCTGATGACTGGTTCTTTATAGACCGAATGGCTCTCATTGTTGACTAATTTCGAATTCCTAATTACAAATTCCGATTTTAATTGCGCATTCTCCTGCAGCAACTTCTCCTGGTAATCCCAGGCTTCTTTATAATCCATATTACCAAGATCACGGAACATGACCTGTTGTTTATCCATTCTGCAAATGTACTTTTGCATCTTCACTAAATCAAAAAGCGACGGAAAGTGAAAGTGCCGGGTAATGAACCGAAAGATGAAGGGAGCATCGCAACAAAAGCTTAATGAGGGCTCTATAGCCGGTTAAATAAATAATATGTCAGAAGAAGACCAGGTAAAAGAGGAACAACAGAATGGCAGTGATGAACTGTTTGAAAGATTTGTTATTAAAATTGACAAAGGACAGGAGCCATTGCGGATCGATAAGTATTTAATGAGGCGGATAGAAGGTGCTACTAGAAATAAAATTCAACAGGCTATAAATGCGGGCATGGTGACGGTGAATAAAAACACCGTAAAGCAGAATTATAAAATAAAAGGGCTCGATGAAATAATTGTGTACAGTGACATGAGCCCGGAAGAGACCGAAGTTCTCCCTGAAAAGATTGATCTTGATATTTTTTATGAAGATGATGATGTGATAGTGATCAATAAAGCTGCCGGCATGGTGGTACACCCGGGAAGTGGGAATTACACAGGCACTTTATTAAATGGAATAGCATGGTATCTCCAGCAAAAAGATCCATCGATCACTGACTCAACATTGCCGCGATATGGACTTGTACACAGGATCGATAAAAACACAAGTGGCTTATTACTGATGGCAAAGAACAGTAAGGCGATGACCAATCTTGCCAAACAATTTTATGATCATTCAGTACAAAGAAAATACATCGCATTGGCGTGGGGTGATCTGAAAAATGAGGAAGGAACAATAGTGGCGCATGTTGGTCGCAATCTTCGGTTCAGAAAATTATTTGAAGCCTATCCTGAAGGTGATCATGGTAAGGAAGCGATCACTCATTATAAAGTATTGGAACGATTTAATTATGTAACCTTAGTGGAATGTGTTTTGGAAACAGGTCGCACACACCAGATACGTGTACACATGAAATATATCGGGCATCCCTTGTTTAACGATGATACTTATGGCGGTGATAAAATTGTAAAAGGAACAGTGTTCGCTAAATATCGTCAATTTGTTGACAATTGTTTTGCAATTTGTCCAAGACAGGCATTACATGCAAAGACACTTGGATTTATACACCCTACTACTAAAAAGGAAATGTTTTTTGATACTGAATTGCCGAATGACATGAAAGATGTGATTGAAAAGTGGCGGAGCTATTCTGGAGCAATGGGCAGTAAACAGTAGGCAGTTGGCAGTCGTCTTCAATTCGTTTATTTACTTTTCATTTAAACCAATAAATCTTTGATCATGGGATCGTATAAAGACATGATAATTTATAAAAAGGCTTTCGGATTGGCTATGGATATTTTTGAAATATCCAAACGATTCCCAAAAGAAGAAACATACAGCCTTACTGACCAAATACGAAGAAGTTCAAGATCTGTTTGTGCCAACTTTGCCGAAGCATATAGATGAAGGAAATATATTGCTCACTTTGTAAGTAAGCTGACCGATTCAGATAGTGAAAATTCTGAAACCGAAGTTTGGATTGAATTTTCATTTGCTTGCAAATACATCAGCGCTGAAGAACACCTATCGCTATCAACAATGCCGAAGTAGGTAAAATATTAGGCAGTATGATTCAGAACCCTGAGAAATTTATTAACTGATTGTCTCTTCCGACTGCCAACTGCTGACTGCCGACCGTTTACTGTCTACTGAAATCAGAAATCGTAGCAGTAAACACACCCCTTTCTCTTTTTTTAAAGGCAACATCCCATGTACCAACGTAACGAAGTGTGGATGGAACAGTTAGTTCACCAAACTGTGTCATTTGCACTTCCATGTGAACATTAAAGTCATATACACCTGCATCATAGCTAAGATCGTAATTACGGGCAACGATGTCCATTGACTTGCTATTGAACCAGGTTGTCATATTATCGATGACAACTCCAGTTCCGCTTTTGGCTTTGATGGTAAACAAATAACAGCTTTTGCCGTTGTAGTCAACATAGTCTAATGAAAAATCATACCTGTCAGCATTGTCTTTATCAAAGATCGCCGTCTTATCTCCCATCAATGGAATGCCTGGTATCTTTTTGCCGGGATCAAAAAAAAGCATCTTGAGTTGTTCCTTATTTTTTTCAATTCCCTTTTTTGATCTTACATTTCTTTGCGAGCCTGCAACAATATTTGTTTCCCCGCATATTTGGCCTTTTGTAAAAAACAGGCTGGCATATAACTCGGCAGTATAATAATTATAATCATGGTTTTTGTCATAAAAGTCGCCGGTAGTGGACTCATTCAGTATTTCCATTGTGCGGCAGCCTTTTGCCACATGCTGTCTTGTTTTACTCTGTAACGAAGCGGCAACTTCACCTTTCTTATTCTTCATTCGAATATCATTCATTGACGTAAAACTTAAGACTCTCAGGTTTCTGAATGCTTTGTAAAATGTAGTGTCGTTTTTTACCCATTGAATAAATGCATTCACATCCAATTTATTCCGGACCACAACTTCCGAGAGTTGTATCATTTGCGAGAGTCGTGCATTATCAATTGAATCTTCGTTTTGTGAAAAGACTGTTTGTGTAAAAAATAAGAAGGATAGAAAAAGAAATCTTTTCATGGTACTGAATTGAGTGAAAAGATCTATGCCGGAAACATCATTTTATAATCAACTTTTACTTTTCCTTTTGATATATCATTCAGTTTCCCTTTCAAAAGTTTCCTTTTCAATGATGTGATATGGTCAATAAAAAGCTTACCCTCAATATGATCATATTCATGCAGAATAATTCTTGCTGTGATTCCCTGGAATGTCCGCATGTGATGCTGAAAATCTTCATCCAAATACTCAATGGTAACCACTGATAAACGCTTGATGTCTTCACGAATTTTGGGAATACTCAGGCAACCTTCATTATAATTCCATTCAAGGCCATCCAATTCCTTTATATGGGCATTGATAAATACTTGTTTTATTCCTGGCGCATCAGGATAACTATGTTTTTCTTTATCTTCTTCAATTTGCCGAAAGATCTGTTCAGAATCAACCACGAAAAGACGGATATCCTTGTTCACCTGGGGGGCCGCCAAACCAACGCCAGCACTCGCATACAGGGTTTCCCACATGTCTTCGATCAGTTTAGGAAGACCTGGGTAGTCCTTATCAATATCATGGGCTACTTTTCGTAAAACCGGGTGGCCATAGGCAACAATAGGTAAGATCATTTCTATTTCGGATTGTAGATTTTAGATTTCAGATTTTGGGTGCAAATTTACAATTATTAAGTCACCGATTAAATCTAAAATCCGAAATCGTAAATCTAAATTCTTCGCATGTATTCCTGCAGTAAGATCGTTGCAGCGATCTCATCAACAAGCTTTTTATTCCTTCTTTGCATTTTTTTCAACCCCATTTCAAGCATTGCATCTTTGGCCATTTTTGAAGTATAGCGTTCATCCACTTTTTTGATCGGGATCTTTGGAAAATTCTTTTCCAATTGTTTAATGATCTTCTCAACTAA
>DATDCP010000525.1:0-6878 GCA_036524255.1 Chitinophagaceae bacterium | reverse complement strand
ATAGAAGCTCTTCCTGCTTTGACCATGAGTACTTTATTAGGTTTTTAAGGATTGGCAAAGTAACGGTTTTGTTCCCACATGTATTGGTCAAATCCGTAAATTTGTTGCTCTCTAACGATTAGTATCGAATGATATTTTTGATAGGTGGAAAGAAATATTTTTTTAAGTCTTCTTTCACATCTTTGCTCAGCTGATGTTGCGATGCGGAGCCTGCACTGAGCGAAGCGAAGTGTCTATCGTTCTGTAATCCTTATCATCATACAAGTTGAATAGCGAAACGAACGTACAAGAGTGCGACGCAACGAAAGCTAAATAGTAGTAATGTAGCCGGGCTTATAAAAAGTAAAAATTCAAAAGTCAAAACTTAAAAGACTGATGAATTGATACCATTTTTTGATTTTTTAATTTTGACTTTTGAATTAATATGGAATACAGGTTCAGAGATATTGAAAAGAAATGGCAGGACTGGTGGAAATCAAACAACGTATATAAAGTATCGAACGATTCACCAAAGCCCAAGTATTATGTGCTGGATATGTTTCCGTATCCGAGTGGGGCTGGCCTGCATGTGGGACATCCGTTGGGTTATATCGCATCGGATATTTATGCACGGTTCAAGCGACTGAAAGGTTTTAATGTATTGCACCCGATGGGATATGATGCATTTGGTTTGCCGGCAGAGCAATATGCGATCGAGCATGGAATACATCCTGCCATATCTACGGAGAACAACATTAATAATTTCCGCAAACAGTTAGATAATATCGGTTTTTGTTTTGACTGGAGTCGTGAAGTAAGAACCAGTGAACCGAATTTTTATAAATGGACACAATGGATTTTTTTGAATTTGTTTCATTCGTTTTATAATCGTAAAACAAATAAAGCCGAGCCGATCGAAAATCTTATAAAAATATTTGAGGCGGAAGGTAATTACGCTGAACTCCGATCTCCGAACTCCGAACTTTTTTCTGCAGCAGAATGGAAATCTTTTGACGAGCTTAAAAAACAAAACATATTGATGGATTATCGTCTGTCATACTGCGGCTATGGTGAAGTGAATTGGTGCGAAGCACTGGGAACTGTTCTTGCAAATGATGAAGTAATAAATGGAGTGAGTGAACGTGGCGGCCATCCAGTGGTTAAAAAGAAATTGCGACAATGGTATCTGCGTATCACTGAGTATGCTGATCGTTTACTGGAAGGGCTTCAAAAGGTTGATTTCAGCGACAGCATGAAGGAAATGCAGAGTAACTGGATCGGCAAAAGCAGCGGAGCGGAAATTGAGTTTTTAGTTAGGAATCAGAAGTCAGGAATCAGTTTACGGGTTTATACAACAAGACCTGATACAATTTTTGGTGTTGATTTTATGGTGATCGCCCCGGAACATGAATTAGTTGAGCAGATCAAAACTTCCGGGCAAGCAAAAGCAGTGGATGAATATATTGCTTATGTAAAAAGCAGGAGTGAAAGAGAACGAATGGCGGAGAAAAAGATCACAGGAGTATTTACGGGTTCTTATGCACTCAATCCTTTCAACGTAAGAGAGATCCCGATCTGGATCTCAGAATATGTATTGATTGGTTATGGTACTGGGGCTATTATGGCAGTGCCTTGTGGTGATCAGCGTGACTTTTTATTTGCAAAGCATTTTAATATTCCGATCACCAATATTATTGGTTCTCATTATAATGGTGATGAAGCCAATCCAACCAAAGATGCAGTTCTTGAGAATTCAGATTTTATCAATGGCATGGTGATGAAAGATGCAATTGATGTGGTGATTCAAAAGCTCGAAGAAAAGGGAATAGGGGTAAGAAAAGTGAATTATAAAATGCGTGATGCTGCATTTAGTCGTCAACGTTATTGGGGTGAACCATTTCCAATTATTTGGAAAAATGGGATTGCCGAATCATTGGATGATTCAGAATTACCGGTTTTACTGCCACACCTTGACGATCTGAAACCGGGACCGGACGGTGAAGGGCCATTATCGAATTTAGCAGAATGGAAAAATTATAAAGACGGAACAAGAGAAGTAAACACAATGCCGGGTTATGCAGGCTCATCATGGTATTTCCTTCGTTATATGGACCCGGATAATGATAAAGAATTTTGTTCCCGCAAAGCATCTGATTATTGGGGGCAGGTTGATCTGTATATCGGCGGTACAGAACATGCAGTCGGTCATTTATTATACAGTCGCATGTGGACGAAGTTTTTGTATGACATGGGATTGATCAGTCATGAGGAACCTTATAAAAGATTAGTGAACCAGGGGATGATACAGGGGAGTAGTAGGTTTGTCTATAGATTAAATCCGGAAGGGAGCGAAGAACACATTAAGAAAGTGAGAGAAAAATATCCTAATCAAATTTTCTTTTCTTATGGTTTGTATGAAAAGTATTTAGCGATAGGGAAAGCAAGTCCTTGGAATTTTACTCCGATTGTTGATCAACAATTCCCCGGATATATTTTTAAAGATGAGGAAGGAAGCGATCATATAAATGTTTCGAAAATACACGTCGATGTCAACATTGTTGATGGTGTTGAATTGGATACAAAAGCATTTAAAAAATGGAAAGGTGGAGAATTTGCAGATGCTGAATTTATTTATGAAGACGACGGAAAATATATCTGCGGCGTTGAAGTGGAGAAGATGTCTAAATCAAAATTCAACACTGTAAATCCAGATGATCTTGTAATGAAATACGGTGCCGATACTTTCCGCATGTATGAAATGTTTTTGGGTCCGGTTGAGATGAGTAAACCATGGGACACGAAGGGAATTGAAGGTGTTCATCGGTTCCTGAAAAAGTTATGGAGATTATTTTTCAAAGAATCTTCGCAAGTCTCCCCCGTAGGGGGAGATTTAGAGGGGGCCGTTTGGAATGAAGAAAAAGCAACAGACGCTGAACTAAAAGTACTTCATAAAACAATTAAGAAGATCGAAGAAGATACGGAAAGGTTTAGTTTTAATACTGGTGTCAGCACATTCATGATCTGCGTAAATGATCTCACCGATCTGAAATGTTATAAGAAAGAAGTTTTGGAGCAGTTACTTATTTTATTAGCTCCCTATGCGCCACATGTAAGTGAAGAATTGTGGAGCGTATTGGGTAACAGCGGAACAGTTCTTGATGCTTCCTTCCCTAAATGGAATGATAAGTATTTAAAAGAAACTTCAAAAGCATACCCTGTTGCTATCAATGGGAAAACAAGAACGGAGCTAACACTTGCCCTGGATATTACACAACAACAGGTTGAAGAAATTGTAATGAAAGATGCTATTGTTACCAAATGGCTGGAAGGCAAACAACCCAAGAAGATCATTTATGTGAAAAATAAAATGATCAACGTAGTGGTATGATCATCCATGTCTCCGTAGGAGACAAATCTTTATAAGAACAATAATGGACACCCTTGTTCAACTCCTATAGGAGTTGAATTTCTTTTACGGATTCCTTTCTATAAGTATTAAACTCCTTCGGAGTTTTGGTGATCAAAATTTATAAATGGCATTGCTGAAATAATTTAGTTTCGTAGTTTTCGCCACTAAAATTATTGCAATGAAACGCCTTTCTCTGTTATTAGCACTTTGCTTTGCAGCAATTGTATTATTTTCTCAAAACAATACATACTTTCTTACTAACCCCACACTTGCTCCCGATGGGCAAACCGTCATCTTCGCCTTTGAAGGTGATCTGTGGAAAGCAAATGTAAGCGACGGTAGTGCAACACGCCTTTCAGCAATGCAAGGGTATGAAACGTCACCCCGTGTTTCTCCAGACGGGAAATGGATCGCATTCACAGGAAGACAATATGGTAACGGCGATATTTATATAATGTCTGTAAATGGTGGTGATGTAAAACAGGTCACTTATCACAGCGGCAATGATGAAGTAACAAGCTGGAGCTGGGATTCAAAAACAATTTATTTCAACAGTGGTCGCATGGGGCAGGTGGCCGGATTTAAAGTAAGTGCAGAGGGCGGCACACCTCAACGTGTTTTTGGTAATTATTTTTTTCAGTACGATCACAACCTCGTTGAACATCCATCTTCCGGCGAAATATTTTTTAATGATACCTGGGAAAGCAGTAACCAGGCTCAGCGTAAAAGATATAAAGGACCATTCAATCCCGATATTCAGTCTTATAACTTAAAATCAAAACAACATAAGAAATACACGAATTGGGAAGGAAAAGATTTTGCTGCTACAATTGATAAGAATGGGAATGTATATTTTATTTCCGATGAAGTAAACGGTGAATACAATCTTTATACACTTGATAATGGAAAAAAGAAAGGACTGACAAAATTCTCTTCATCAATAAAAACACCACTGGTAAATGCCAATGGCGGAAAGATAGTTTTTGAAAAAGACTACCAGCTCTGGGTATATGATGTAAAGGCTGATAAAGAAAGCAAGCTGAACATTTCTATTATCCGCAACAATATTTTACCTAAAGAAAAGGACTATGAAGTGCGGGGGAACATTGCTGGTTACGATATTTCGCCAGATGGAAAAAAATTGGCATTTGTTTCCCGGGGAGAATTATTTGTAAGTGATGTAGACGGAAAATTTATTCAGCAGGTCAATCGCCGTTCTGCCGAAAGAGTAAAAGAAGTAAAATGGCTGAGTGATAATAAAACTGTTTTATTCAACCAAACGCTTGATGGTTACTCCAACTGGTACACAGTAAGAGCTGATAGCAACGCTGTCTCGAAGCAATTAACAACTGACAAGAGAAATAATCGGAATATTGTGTTGAATAAAAAAAGAACACAGGCTGTTTACCTGAGTGGTCGTGATGAAGTACGGTTGCTGGACCTGAAAACATTGCAAAGCAAAACAATTGTAAAAGACGAGATATGGGCATTTCAAAACAGTGATCCTGGCTTTTCTCCCAATGATGAGTATGTTTTGTTTACAGCTAAAAAGAGCTTTGAAGAGGATATTTTTGTTTATAACATCAAACAAAATAAAACAACCAATCTTACTAATACCGGGGTAACAGAAACAGGACCGGTTTGGTCCGGTGATGGAAAATATATTTATTTCACTTCACAAAGACTGAGGCCATCTTATCCTTTTGGCATGGCGAACGCAAAAGTTTATCGTTTGCCCTTGGAGAAACTGGATGAGCCTTACAGACTTGACAAATACAATGAACTGTTTAAAGAAGAAAAAAAGGACACAACAAAAAAAGCTGCTGCTGTTGATTCTACAACTAAAGACATAGTAATTGATCTGGATCTGATCATGGAACGTCTTGAGCAAGTTAGCCCAGCACTGGGGGCACAGTTTTTACAGGCCGTGTACCAAAAAGGGGAGAAGACAACTGTTTTATACACCAGCAATCATGGCGAAGGACGTGCTGCGCTTTGGAAAACAGTGATCGAACCATTTGAAGCGAACAAAACCGAGAAGATCGCAAATACAGATAATAGTGCTGGTTTTGATATAGTAGAAGTGAGTGATAAACTTTATGTGTTATCAAGTGGAAATATTAATAAACTTAATCTTGATCAGAACAAGGTTGATCCTGTCAGCATAAGTTTTACTTTCAGAAGAAATCTTTCTGAAGAATTCAATCAAATGTTTTATGAAGCATGGGCCGGAATGGAGGAAGGATATTACGATGATAAATTTCATGGTAATGACTGGATGAAGACGAGAGATTATTACAAACAATTTTTACCTCATTTAAATAACCGTGCTGATCTAAGAACAATGTTGAATGATATGCTCGGAGAGCTTAATTCATCTCACCAGGGGTTTGGCACATTCGGCGAAGATGAGAACGTTGCGCTTCAATCCGCAACTATGGAGACAGGGATCATTTTTGAAAATGATGATCCTTATAAAGTAAAATATATTGCCCGCCGTTCTGTCGCTGATAGAAGAGCCATTGATATAAAACCAGGAGATGTGCTGGTAAAAGTGAATGATGAACAAGTAGATAAAAAATTGGACAGGAATTATTATTTCACAGTTCCTACCAGGGACAGGGAGTTAAGACTGACTTTTGACCGCAATGGACAAATGGTGAATATTAAAATTCATCCGCAGGCTTCACTGTTTGCTAATCTGTATGACGAGTGGGTCGATAATAACCAGAAGCGAGTAAATGAAAAAGGAAATGGCCGTATTGCTTATGGTTATATGAAGAATATGGGTCAATTCGAACTTGATCAGTTCATAATTGATATGACGCAGGAATTAAATAAAAAAGATGCTTTGATTTTTGACCTGCGTTATAATACCGGTGGTAATGTGCATGATGAAGTGTTGAAGTTTTTAAGCCAGCGCAGCTATTTGAAATGGAAATATCGAGAAGGACAATTAACATCCCAATCAAATTTTTCACCTGCAGACAAGCCGATCATTTTATTAACCAATGAGCAATCCTTAAGTGATGCTGAGATGACCTCGCAGGGTTTTAAGGCTTTGAAGCTTGGGATGATCGTTGGCAATGAAACTTATCGCTGGATAATTTTTACAAGCGGGATCGGTTTGGTTGATGGCTCAAATGTTCGCATGCCGGCCTGGGGCTGTTATACACTTGATGGAAAAGACATGGAAATGAGTGGTGTGCAACCGGATATTTTGATCATCAATAGTTTTGATGATAAGCTAAATGGCCGTGATCCACAACTTGATAAAGCGATCGAAGAAATTCTAAAACAACTGAAATAGAGATTAAGCTCTTTTCAATTTGCGCTGGCGATAATGAATTTTCCTTTTGATGAAATCACTCAACTTATAACGTTTGAGTATTTCTTCTGGAATGTGTGAGGCTCCATTGATAAAACCAAGACAGCCGGGTTGATTGCAATAGCATTGAAAAGGGCTTGCCATGTTCCATTCAGTAGATGG
>DATDCP010000524.1:0-6814 GCA_036524255.1 Chitinophagaceae bacterium | reverse complement strand
TCTGCCTGCATAATTTCATCTTTTATGTCGAGGTCTATCGTCAATGAATGAGAGCCATGTTTTTTCTTTACATCAGCAAACACTTTTATATGTTCTGCATTTAGTTCTTTCCTTCTTCGTAAGATCTTTCCGGCCGAACCGTTAATGATGCCACTTCCACCGACATGAGCAAAAACAAAAGCCTCGACTCGTATATAATCAAGCCCTGCTTCTACGGCAATTTCCAACGATTCAATGTTTGCAGCTTCCAGCATTTGAACTCCTATCGGACCATTAAATCTTTTTCTTGCTTTCTTGCAGATCTTTGTCATTAAAGCAATCGCTTTTTTATCCAATGGAGGTTGTATATATGGCAGGTCATGATCGTTTTCGAAAATAATACTGTCCACACCTGCTTTTTTATAGATATCAAGATCTGCCAATGCCTGGTCTATTACTCTTTGGTCATCGCCATCATATAAAGGTGATCCGGGAAGTGGTAACACAGCGATCATCGCTGCCAAAAATTTAGGAGGAAGAATTCTTGCTCTTTTCATGTATGAAAGTTATAAAAGATAAACCAATCATGAACCCAGCTGTGTTGCTGTCCTGAGCTTGTCGAAGGATTAAACTTTCGTTGCACAGTTTACCCAGAGCAAAGCGAAGGGCACTCTTGTGCAGTTGTAATTCTATTCGGCTTTCTAGGTGTGCTAGATCACTCTTACTTGATTTTTGAACCACGGAGGCACAGTGACACAGTGTGTCACGAAGTTGACTCTGTGTTTCTTTGTGCCTTTGTGTCTCTGTGGTTCAAATTTATTTCCAACACCTTCAGTAATTCTATTCAGCAATTTTACTTTCAAGTTGAAGTGCAATATAAGGAATCAAGCTTTCCGGAAATGGCGATACGCAACTCACATTGATCTCACAAAGTGAGTACTTTTCACTTACGTTCTTATTATTGACCGAGTTAATAAAAAAGTCTGCATCCCAAATGATGGGAAGCATTTCATTGCTTACTCCTGTCTTCATTTGAATAACATTGATCCAACGATCTTCCATCACCTGTCTTAGATCCTGGAACAAGCCGCAATCTTCACTGAAGTAAAATCGTTTCCCTGGTTTTTTTCCGGGATAAAGAGAATTTATTTCCTGGTAGCCAAATCCCGCGACTTTGTTACCATACAAATAACATCTGACCATTCCATTAGTGATGCCGGGATTCCATGGCTGATCAATTAACATACCGTTTGCTGAAAAATATGGAGCAAACATTTTGATCAGCTCATCTTTGGAAGATAATGTTTTGATCTCTCCCTCTTTTGCATGAGTTACTAAAATTTTGTCATTGCCTGCATCGATCTTAAATACACCGTCTCCGCCATTCCCCCTGTACTGTTTTAGTATCCTTGAGCCACTGGTCTCTTTTACAAATCGTTCAATAAAATCTTCAAGTGAATGATACAGATGGATATCCCCTCCAAACTCCGTATCACGTATGGTGTACAAAATTTCTTTAGTTCCCATTTTTAAGATCGTGTCAGGATGTGTTGAAACAAAGCAACCATTGTCAGAAAGTTTCTTTAATAAATTGTCAAGTATTGTCCTGTCGTTCCCTTGCTCAACCGGGTTGACCCAAACAAGTATTGCTTTATATTTTAAAAGTTCCGCTTCGAATTCAGATGCCAACGAATCATTGTACACAACGGAGTCAACTGTAAAGCCCTTTTGAATAAGATAAGAAGCGAGATTTTTATACTTTTCTTCCGTCAATGCATTTCTCGTTGAGCCTTGCTCACCGTAGATCATCAGTGCAATTGATTTCGTTTGCATGCCTACTAAAATTTGTTCTGATCTTTTGGGTCTTTCTGTTATGACCCATTTCATGATCAAAGATTGCTTAACTTTTAAAAACCGTATTCAACCTGTCTGCCACATTATTCCAATTAACAATTTGGAGCATGGTGTCTACAAAGTTAATATAGCATGCCGGCAATTATTTATTTTGGTTATCTTCAGTAAACCATCAATTACAAGCTATGCAGAAAGTTTACCGCAACACCGCTATCTTCATCATTCTGATTTTGATCGGAGTGCAATGGGGATTTTACCAGACTTACACCAGTCAATTCCCAAATTTCAAAAACTCCACGCCTACCATTCACGTTCATGGCATCTTTTTGATGATGTGGATGGTTTTATTGATAATACAGCCCTTGCTTATCAATACCGGCAGGACACAACTTCATAGGACAATTGGAAAAATATCCTGGGTATTGGGACCACTGATCATCGTATCCATGTTCATGGTCGGCAGAGGATCATATAACAGGTCAATTGGAATTTTTCCTGAACAGGAAATGTTGGCCACTATGGTGCTTGACATCCGGGGTTATATTTCATTCGCTATCTTTTGGGCATTGGCTATGTACTTCAGAAAAAATTCGGCTTCACATATGCGGTATATGATCGCCACTGGTATGTTGGCTATAGGACCCGGAGTAGGTCGTGGCCTTATATCACTTGGCGTAGAGTTTCCAACTGCTTTGACAATAACTGATGTGCTTGACCTGGCAATAGTTGGATTCTTGTTGGGTTATGATATTTACAGGAAGAAAAACTATAAGCCATTCCTGGTAGTGTTTATAGTCTTTTTGATCGGGGCGATCTTATGGCAGATAAAGGATAGTGCCGCATGGCAATCATTTGCGAAGAGCTATGCAGCAATGTTCTATTGATTTGGCAGCAGGTTGTTGAATGATGATTTGCTAAGTTATATTGCTACTAATTGCCCGGAACCAAGGAAATTTTGTATCGTTATTTCATAAAATGAAACGCACCTGCTTATTTCTTGCGACAGTGTTACTTGCTTTATTTTGTCATTCACAGAATTTAAAGTGGACAGATAGCATTAGAAATCTTGTTCAATCAGCAAAGGAAGATACAGTCAGAATAATTGCATCCAGTGATCTTGCTTTAGATTTTTATAATGCCGATAAGGCGGATTCCGGTTTATACTATGCTAATTATGGTCTTAGAATTGCGAACAAAAACAAATTCGTTAAAGGAATCGTCGACTTGCAAATAATAAAGTCCCGATTACATTCAAAACTCCTTAACTATGGTGAATCGTTCGACGCACTACAAGAGGCTCTTAATGCGTCCGAAAGATCAAAATTCAGACTTGGAAGCTTGCTTTATTATGAACATCTTTTCCATCTCTACAACAATACAAGAAATTATAAAGAAGCGATTGTTTCGGTTAATAAAATGCGGACCGGCTTTCCGGATATACTTACTGACTCTGTAGTTGTGTTGAACATATCTATATTTCATGAAGATTATCGTCCACAGCAGTTTTTTCTTTTAGGACGCATGGGTATTTTGTACAAAGAGCTAAACAAGCTGGATTCAGCACTTAAGTATTCTCAATTGGCATATGAGTATAGCCTATCCCGTTTTGGCCCCGAAGTGGGAGATTATCCATCACTTTATCTGTTGGGTACAGTGCAATTGGAATTAAACAATACGGCGATAGCACTTCCTTATTTAAAGCAAAGTCTTTCGCTTGCTGAGCAAGCATCCGATTTTGGTTTTTTAACCAAGAACTATTTAGATCTTTCAAGACTGTTTAAAAAGATCAATTTTCCAGACTCCAGTTTATACTATGCAAAGAAGGGTTTTGAGATCGGCAAATCGACCAGGGCAAAAAAAGAGCTCCTGGAGTTGAGTAAAATATTGTCTGAAGGTTATGCTAACTCAGAACCGATTAAAGCAGTTGAATATTTCCAGGCTAGTGAGCAATTACGAGATAGTGTTTTTTCTGAACAAAGATTAGCTGAGCTTCAAAAAAGAATACTGGATGATAAAGTACTTCAAAAAGAACTGGAAGATAAAAAAGAGAAGGAAAGAAAACAGCATATACTTAATATAGAGTACTTAGGCATTGCATTTGGAATAATAATCTTCGCAATCTTGTTCTTGATACTTGGTAGTAGCACCATGATAAATGAAAAGATCATAAGGTTTCTGGGAATTATTGGATTATTGGTTGCTTTTGAATTCATCAACCTTGTTTCTCATCCTTACTTGGACAAATTAACTAATCATTCTGCAGTTTGGATGCTGCTCATTCTCGTATTAATCGCTTTCATATTAGTTCCTCTTCATCATAAAATTGAAAAATGGATAATAACTAAAATGGTGGAGAAAAACAATAAAGTAAAACTTTCGATCGCCAAAAAAATTATCGCAAAGCTAGAACCGCAAAATGAAAAGTAACTACATCAAGTCTTTTTGGCAATGGATTGATTAAATTTACTAATCAAACAATCTTAGTTGAGGCATTTAAAGACTTAACCAAAACTGCATGCGACTAACTCCCTTCTTCAAACTTTCAATCTTCCTTTTGCTGACAACCTGTGCAACGATCTCGTTTGCATCAAATGGTAAACCCAATAATAAGTTACGGATCGAAATAAATAAGAATGTCGAGCTTCTTGGAATAGGCTACTTTATTGGATTCGAGGGAGTGGACATAGAAACCAAGACGGTTGAAATTAATGGAAAGAAAATACCAAAAAAGGATTGGCATAACTACGGGTTCTGGATCTTTCAGAAGTACAAATCTTTTGGCACAAGTGAGAACCTGGGAAAAAGTTTTGCAGTGGCTGACCATTTATGGCTTGACTACCTGATCAGCCTGCTACTCCAGGTTGATGATTTTCCCCATGCTAAACTAAAAGAGTCGATCGACCAGGCTTACTATATCAATTTCTCAAAGACCAAAGATCTGCAGGAGGCAAAGAAGAAAGTGACTATTTTCCTGGATGGCATGAATGAATTTTACAAAGAGATCGGGCTCGACAAATATTTTATTGAGACCGATAAATTTTACAAAAAGGCGATCGATGAGATCAAAATCGTATTACCAAAACAGGATTTTATTGGTGCAATGGAAAAATTTTATAACAAAAAGTTTGACACTTATACCCTGATGCCAAGCCGCACAATATCAAAGGGAATGGGCTTTGGAGTAAGATATACCAAGGACAAAAAAACTCATGTATTGAATGTATTTGGAGCATTCGACTTCCAGGAATTTTTAAATACCACTGAATTGAAAATGGGGTTTGCCAACGTCATTCGGCTGCGTGAACTAAGTGTACATGAATTTGGGCATTCGTTTGTAAATCCCGAAGTGGACAAGTTACCCAAAGAGAAATTCTCACAAACAGAAAAATTATTTGAACCATTGAAGTCTGCAATGAGTGACCAGGGTTATAATACATGGAAGGTTTGCATTTATGAACACTTTGTAAGAGCCGGCGAGATCCTGATCGCAGAAAAATTGGGTGATACAGAGGGAGCCAAAAGATTACACACCGAATATGAGCAGGAAAGAAAGTTTATTTATATACCAGCAATATTAGTTGAGCTTAAAAAATATGACAAAGGGACCTATAAGACATATTATGATGCGGTTCTTGGATCAATGAATGAGCTAGCAAAAAAATGAGCTGTCTTACCTAAATACATAGGAAATAGGAACCACGGAGGCACGGTGACACAGAGAGTCACGGAATTCCTCTGTGTTACTTTGTGCCTTTGTGTCTCCGTGGTTCAAAAAATCAAATCAAGGACTATTGCTTCTGATCCTCCGGGAACGTTGCCGGATTTTCGTAATGAAGTTTACTTTAGCTTTACTGCAAAACAATATTATTAAAGACAATAAAACTGAATAGATGAAAGTAATTCACAGCGTACACCCGGAAGATTTTGGAAACTATGATACAAAAAAAATAAGAGAGAATTTTTTATTGGAGAATTTAGTACAGCCGGATAAAATTGAATGTGTCTATACGCATTATGACAGGATGATAATTGGCGCTGCTAACCCGATAGACCAGGCATTACAATTAGGCACCTATGAACAATTAAAAGCAGATCACTTCCTCAGCCGTCGTGAGATCGGTATTATTAATATTGCGGGCAATGGATATATAACAGTTGATGGAGAGAAATTTGAGTTGGAGAAACAAGATTGCCTTTATATAGGAAAAGGTAAAGAGAAAATAATTTTTAGCAGCGTTAATAAAAGTTCGCCGGCAAAATTCATCTTCTTCTCCTGCCCTGCTCACCAGGAATTTCCAACACGGTTAATGAAACCCGCTGAAGCATTGCCTGCAGAAATGGGAAGTCTTGATAACAATAATCATCGTGTAATAAATAAATATATTCATAACGATGGCATCCAAAGCTGCCAGTTAGTATTAGGCGTTACTAATTTTAAAAAAGGAAGCATTTGGAACACAATGCCACCTCATTTGCACGACAGGCGAATGGAATCCTATTTTTATTTTGATCTGCCCGAAGGACAACGCGTCATTCACTTTATGGGTGAGCCGAATGAAACAAGACATATCTTTTTGAATAATGACCAGGCTATTCTATCGCCACCATGGAGCATACACAGCGGCACAGCAACTGCGAATTATTCTTTTATCTGGGCAATGGCCGGTGAAAACAAAGTTTTCACTGATATGGACCCGGTTCCTGTACAGTCTTTAAAATAACCCTTAGCAAAAATTTCTGAAAATAAATTTGCGCAACCGAAAAGTTGCGCTTATATTTGCAACCGAAGGGTTGCTTAAAACCTATTATCATTATGAGACGAGATGTATTCCAGGCTATCGCCGATCCTACACGAAGAGAGATCTTAAGCATGCTTGCATCACAGGCAATGACCCCCAATGGACTTGCCGAGAATTTCCACACCACCAGGCAAGCTATCTCAAAACATGTAAAAATTTTATCCGAATGTCAATTAGTAAAA
>DATDCP010000523.1:0-9649 GCA_036524255.1 Chitinophagaceae bacterium | reverse complement strand
AATAGATGACTTTACCTGGCCAGAGCACATGATGAAAGGTTTTGTAAAAAAATACCCCATGCTTTTTACGGGTGGTGCCACTTCTATCACTCACATGCATTTTGATATTGATCTTTCAAACATACTGCACACACAATTTGCCGGAAGAAAAAGGGTTTTATTATTTCCTTTTGAAGAGCAATACAAACTTTACCGTAAGCCTTACGAAGTGTTATCGTTGGCTGATTTCTCTAACTATTATATGCAAAACGGAAGCCCTGATTATGAAAAATTTCCCGCATTAAAACTTGCCCAGGGGGTTGAAGCAGTACTTGAACATGGCGATACATTATTTATGCCCGCCGGTTGGTGGCATCACATGGAATATCTTGATAGTGGTTTTGCCATGAGTCTAAGAGCTTTGCAGCCGTCTTTGACCGGAAAAATGAAAGGAGCCTGGAATATTTTTGGGATGCGCAGCATTGATACAGTAATGAAAAAGACTGCACCAATCTGGTGGTATGAAAGAAAAAAGAAAAAAGTGTTTGAGAATGCTGATAAAGAATTAAGAAAACCTGTGCTACTTAGTTGATCACCCACACTTCATTTCCTCTTAAAAGTTTATCGAGATCGGCAGCTTTCTTTGCTTTTGCATCTTTAATTTGCTGCTCCATTACATCTTCATAACAACTCCGGTCTTTTTGATAGAATACTCCAAATGGTCTTGGCAGGTGACCTTCAATACCTGGATTATCAAAAATGCGAACAAGTATCTGTGCTTTGTAAATATCTTTTTCATCATGCACCCAAAGATCATCAGCGCTATAGCCATCAGCAAGATTTACAACTTTTGGTGTAAAGCCATCCAGCTTGATTCCTTTTTCTTTGTTTGATCCAAAAGTCAGAGGTTGACCTTGTTCAAGGAATAATGTTTCCGCAGCTTTTGACCCTTTCTCAGTAAACATTTCAAAAGCCCCGTCATTAAAGATGTTACAATTCTGATAGATCTCAAGGAAGGACGCTCCTTTATGTGCATTGGCACGAAGCAACATAGCCTGCAAATGTTTAGGATCACGATCCATTGTTCTTGCTACAAATGTTCCATCTGCTCCCATGGCAAGTGCTAAAGGATTAAACGGATGATCAATGCTGCCATAAGGAGTTGATTTCGTAACCTTATTTTCTTCAGATGTTGGCGAATATTGTCCTTTTGTCAAACCATAGATCTGGTTATTGAATAAAAGAATATTGACATCAAAATTTCTACGAAGCAAATGAATTGTATGATTACCACCGATACTTAAACTGTCGCCATCACCAGTTACGATCCAGACACTCAACTCGGGTCTTGAGGCCTTCAGGCCACTGGCAACAGCCGTAGCTCTTCCATGGATCGAATGCATCCCATAAGTATTCATATAATATGGAAAACGGCTGCTACACCCGATACCGGAAATGATCACAATATTCTCACGGGGTATTCCGAGTGTTGGCATTACTTTTTGCACCTGTGCAAGAATTGAATAATCGCCACAACCGGGGCACCAGCGTACTTCCTGGTCGGTTACAAAATCTTTGGCTGTCAATGCGGGAGCAACGGTAGTTTCACTCATAAAAAAGAATTGGATGCAAATTTACATACGTCAGCTGAATGTTCAATACTCAATGTTCAATTTTCAATGCTCAATTATTGTAGTTCCCCAGTATTGAAAATTGAGCATTGTACATAGATTATTGAACATTTGAACTCAGTTCTTCCCAATACTCGGCAGCCCGGCGGGTATGTGGAATCACAATTGTACCTCCAACGATATTAGCCACCGCAAAGATCTCGTACACCTGGGCTGTTGTAATTCCTAATTCATGGCATTTACCCAGGTGGTACTTGATACAATCATCACAACGAAGCACCATGCTGGCAACCAAACCAAGCATTTCTTTCGTCTTTGTATCCAGTGCACCGTTCTCGTAAGTATTGGTGTCGAGGTTCCAAAGACGTTTCATCACAAGATTGTTCTTGCTAAGGATCACCTCGTTCATCCGGGTGCGATAATCGTTAAATTCCTTTACTAATAAAGACATGATAATATGTTTTGTTCAAAGTTACCCGTAAGAAGATGAAATGATAGATAACCATTCGCCGGGCTATTCGACGCTGGCCTCAGCAGGTAGTCAAGCGGTATCTACACCTCATAAATTTTTCTTGTGCCGGGGAAGGTTTGTATATTATCTTGTAGAGTGTTTTATAATAATATCAATTGATACGAAACTCAAAGCCTTTTTTATGAAAAATAAGATCATTGTCGTTCTTGGTTTACTTGCATTTGTCTTTATAGGAATTGCTGCCACAATACCCGGATCCAATAGAGAAAGAAATCTGAAAGTGCTGCCAAAAGATATCAGCAATGCAGATCTGGACTCTATAATGGGGTATTATTCAAAAGCTTTAAATGTAGACTGTAACTTTTGTCATGCTGAAAATAAAGCTAAAAATGACCTTGATTATGCAAGTGATGATAAACCTGAAAAAGAAATTACCAGGATGATGATGAAACTAACAGCCGCAGTAAATAAAGATTATTTTGATTACACCATTGTTTACAAGGCCGGCGAGAAAATGGCGGTTTCGTGTTACACCTGTCATGATGGCTTTCCCAGGCCTGAGCTTAAACACGAAAAAAAGGATTAGTATTTCTTTCATGTTATAACACAAAGAAACACCGATAAAGATTCTGGTATTATTACCTAACGAGAAAGCACTTTTGCTCGATTTTCTTATAAATCAGGCTTTTACTACACTACCGGTCATTGCAACCCGTTTAATAATTGATCACGAATAAGATTAAGCTTATCCTATAAAAACCATTAACATGAATTGGCACGACGCCATAGGGCTTTTATCAACTATTGCTCTCTTTGCACCGGTATGTGTTATTTTGATAACAAAACTGATCCGGTATAAACAATATCTTCCGCTATTCATTTGGTGTGTACTTGCATTTGGCTTCGTTCTTATGTCCGAGCACCTGGTGAGTGTTCCGAAAACCATTGAACGATATTATGGCATTATCTATAATCTTACAGATATGCCCCTTATACTTTCGTTTCTAATTTTCCAGGTGGCCTCTTCCGTCCAGATAAAAACAATGAAAATATTGCTGATAGCATATATTCTTTTTGAAATTGTTTTGATCGCAATGTTTGGGATCACTATTAAAACAATAACAATAACTATGGGGCCAGGGCTACTGATAGTGTTTGGATATTCTTTATACTATTTTGTTTATACTGTCAAAAGAAGTTTTGTGCATACAAAGTTTATAGGAAAAGCCATTATCGCATCAGCGCTCAGCTTTGCATATGGTTGCTTTATTATTATTTACATAATGCATTATGTGATCGGCTTGAATGATCTGGCGAACCTTTTGCTTATCTATTATTTTATAACTATAATATATTGCGGTATTCTCTCAGTGGGTCTCTATATAGAAAGCAAAAGGAAAAAGAAATTATATGAGCTATTAATTACACGTAAGGAGTTAATGAGCTTTTTTTCAGACGAAAAAAAACCGGCTACACCAAAAGGAATAACCGGTCAATGGAAATTAAATTAATGGTTTAGTAACAGTATTTCCCTTCACTTATCATTTTATCAGCTATTCTTCTTCTGGCATCTTTAGTATTAAATGGTTCTGCCTTTGTAAATCTTTTCAATCCCATTAATATCATTCGTTGCTCATCTCCTTCTGCAAAAGAATTGATCGCATCTTTCCCAAACTTATTTACATGATCAGCGGCATCATATAAATAGGTACGCATAATATCAATATGATTGGCGGAGGTAGCTTCCCCTTTTTGATCAACCATCTTCATCACCCTTAGTAAAACACTTTCTGCGTTGAATGTTTCAATAGCCATATCAGCAAGATTCATCAACACTTCCTGCTCGTTTTCAATTTTCATCATCAGCTTTTGAACTGCAGCGCCGGACGCCATTAAAATTGCTTTCTTAAGATTAGCGATCAATTTTTTCTCTTTTACAAATGCTCCTTCTTCTTCGGCGCCAAAATCCGGGATGCTCATTAATTCTTTTTGTACTGACATCGCTGGCCCCATCAGGTCGAGCCTTCCCTGCATGGCTCTTTTCAAAGTCATATCAAGTGTAAGAAGGCGATTGATCTCGTTTGTGCCTTCATATATTCTGTTGATACGACTGTCACGATAAGCTCTTGAGATATTATACTCAGCGCTAAAACCATTGCCGCCATGGATCTGCACACCTTCATCAACAACAAAATCCAACACTTCGCTGCCAAAAACTTTCAGCATGGCGCATTCAATAGCATATTCTTCTGCACCACCCAATAATGCTTCATTAAAAGGTTTGCCAGCAGCAACTAATTCATGTTCTTTTTTATCGATCCAATTTGCGGTGCGATACAAAGCGCTTTCGCCAACAAATATTTTAATTGCCATTTCGGCGATCTTATGTTTGATAGCGCCAAAATTTGCAATTGGTTGTTTGAATTGTTCTCTTGTCTTAGCATACCGTACCGAGTCTGTTGCTGCTCTTTTTGAACCGCCCAATGCCGCTGCCGCTAATTTCAAACGACCAATATTTAAAATATTGAAAGCGATCTTATGCCCTTTGCCAATTTCTCCTAATAAATTTTCTACCGGCACTTTACAATCCTGGAAATATAATTGAACTGTTGATGAGCCTTTGATACCCATTTTATGTTCTTCTGGGCCTTGTGTAAACCCTTGCGTTCCTCTTTCGATAATAAAGCCTGTGAATTTATCGCCATCAACTTTTGCAAATACTGTATACACATCTGCAAACCCTCCATTCGTGATCCAGCATTTTTGTCCATTCATCAAATAAAACTTTCCATCCTCACTAAGTTTTGCAGTGGTTTTAGCACCAAGCGCATCGCTTCCGCTATTAGGTTCAGTTAATCCGTAAGCTCCGGCCCATTCACCAGTTATTAGCTTAGGAATATATTTTTTCTTTTGTTCTGGAGTACCGAAATATAAAATTGGTAACGTACCTATTCCCGTATGTGCTGCGATCGCAACAGAGAAAGAATGACCAGCACCGAGATATTCATTCACAATTGTTGATGTAACAAAATCCTTTCCCAACCCTCCATATTCTTCCGGAAAGGAAGCTGCCAGTAATCCTTGCTCACCGGCCTTTCTCACAAGGCTTTTCATCAAACCCGCTTCTAAAGCATCGATGCGATCAAGGATCGGGTAAACCTCTTTATCAAGGTACTGCTCACACATGTCGCGGATCATCAGTTGCTCTTCTGAAAAATTCTCAGGAGTGAACACATCGAATGGTGAAGATTCTTTTATCAGCCATTCTCCACCTTTTAGCGCTGCTGATTGTTTTACTTCAGTGCTCATAGTGTTAAGTTTAAATGCCCCACCAACCTCCCCTTCGGGGAGGCTTTTGGAAACGGTTTTTATAAATTAGTCCCATTTACTTATACAATTATTTGAGTCCTTTTAATTCGTAAATACTTTCAATGTTTAGATCCTACGTCTCCCCTCCCGTGAGATTTAGAGGGGCTCCTATTTCAAATTATCATACACTATCTGCAATACTTCCTTGCATACTTCAATTTTTTCAGGGGGTACAGTACTTAATGCTTCATTCAAAGTTTCTTCAGCCAGTTCCATGGTTTGTTCCTGCAACTTCTGCGACTGCTTTGTCAAAAAGATCTTATTGATACGGCGGTCATTTTCCGATGCCACTCTTTTTACCAGGTTCAGTTTTTCAAGATTATCCACCAGTCTTGTTATACTTGGCTTATCACGAAATGTTGCATTGCATAATTCCTGCTGACTGATCCCGTCCTGCTTCCATAAATGATACAATACACTCCATTGCTCAATCGTAAGATTCATGCCCGAGGCATTGAATTTTTTCTGAAGCCTTCTTGCAATGGCGGTGGACGCCTTTCCAGTAATAAAACTGTATAATTCCCCTTTCTTAAAATGGTTGTTTGACATATAGTTGTTTATACAACTATTCAAAATTAGCAATTAGGTTTGTAAAGTCAAATTAATTTTCCCGATTTTTCTTACCCGGTTCATAATTCATCTTTCCTCCATGTTTGTATTGTTTATTTAGATTTGCTTAACGCATGATCCTTCTTTATATAACTATTGGCCTGCTTGTCCTCTATTCTTTCCTGATATTATATTATCGTGCCGGTTGGCAAGCGCTGAAGCCATTTTCCCCAACTGTCCTGAGAGCTTCGAAAAAGATATCTGTAATTATTCCAGCCCGGAATGAAGAAGAAAATATCGGTAATCTTTTGTCCTCGCTTGAAAAACAAACCTATCCCAATCATCTTTTTGAAGTCATTGTTGTTGATGACCATTCCACAGATAACACTCCAACTGTAGTAAATAGCTATCCATTTGCAAAACTTATAAAACTCGATTTTGATAATATTAATTCATATAAAAAGAAGGCAATTGAAACAGGTATAGCTGCAGCTTCGGGCGAGCTGATCGTTACAACCGATGCTGATTGTATTGTACAGGAAAATTGGCTAAAAACAATTGCAGCTTTTAAAGAAGAAACAGGGGTAGTTTTTATTGCTGCTCCAGTTGTGATGGAATGCAACTCAACTATTATACAAATATTTCAAGCACTTGACTTTCTTGTATTGCAGGGCATCACTGCTGCATCGGTACAAAAAAGAGTTCATAACATGTGCAATGGAGCCAATCTTGCTTATGAAAGAAATGTTTTTTTTGAAGTAAATGGCTTTGCTGGCATTGATCATATTGCTTCCGGCGATGATATGTTACTAATGCAAAAGATAGCCCTACATTTTCCCGGAAAAATTTCTTACCTGCTATCAAAAGATGCGATCGTCGCTACCCAAGCGGCAAAAACATGGAAAGAGTTTTTTAGCCAGCGCATCCGGTGGGCCAGTAAGGCTACGAACTATAATGACATAAAAATTTTCAGCGCCTTATTTCTTGTTTACTTTTTTAACTGTGCGCTATTAGCATTGTTTATAACAGGATTCTGGATACCTCTTTTGTGGTTGGGCCTGGTTGGTATCCTCCTTGTAAAAATTATCATTGAATTATTATTCCTCTATCCCATTGCCAGGTTCTATAATAAACAAAAGTTACTACCCCTATTTCCATTTTTTCAGCCATTGCATATCGTATATACAGTCATCGCCGGTTGGCTTGGCGTCTTTGGAAGTTTTGAATGGAAGGGCCGCCGGGTAAAATAGTTTGGTTGTATCTTTCCCTCACATGGGTATGGCATCAACTTTATCACAACAGGCTGCCTGGAAGCGTTTGAAAAAAAATAAAGGCGCAATAGCTGGTCTTATCATTATTATTCTTGCAATATTCATTGCGATCTTTTCTTATTTCATTGCACCTGATTCATCCCCCTACGCTAACAGGATCGTTCTTGAAATACGAAAACAAAAACCAGGTTTCAAAAAGACATTTTTAAAAGTTCCGAAAGAAACAATTGTAAAGACCGGATTCTTTGATCATCTATTGTTTGGAACGGCTGATAAATATGAATTTATCCCGATCAATAGTTATCATTCTATTAATAAAGATTCGATCATTGCTTTAAAATTCATTGATGAAGGAGTAGAAGAAGAAAAAACATTTGCAATAAATAAACTGCCTGCATCATTTACCACAACAAAAAAGTTCTGGTTAGGCACAGATAAGTTTGGTCGTGATATTTTAAGCCGGATCATTATTGGCACAAGGGTAAGTTTAAGTGTAGGATTAATTACAGTCATCATTTCTCTTTCTATTGGGGTATTGCTCGGATCATTAGCTGGCTATTTCCGGGGAAGAATTGATAATGCCATTATGTGGCTCACTAATATCATTTGGAGTATCCCAACTTTATTACTTGTGTTTGCAATTACGTTTGCATTAGGAAAAGGTTTTTGGCAGGTATTCATAGCAGTTGGTTTAACCATGTGGGTGAATGTAGCAAGGCTGGTACGTGGCCAGGTTTTATCGATCCGGGAATTGGAATATATTGAAGCAACAAGAGTTTTAGGCTTCTCACATTTCAGAACGATCTTTCGACACATACTTCCAAATATCATGGGACCAGTTTTAGTAATTGCAGCATCCAATTTTGCGTCAGCAATTGTTATTGAAGCTGGCTTGAGTTTTTTAGGAGTAGGGGTACAACCACCTCAACCAAGCTGGGGCCTGATGATAAAAGAGAATTATAGTTTCATAATAACACAAAACCCGATGCTTGCTTTGGCACCGGGCTTTGCTATAATGTTGCTTGTTCTTGCTTTTAATTTACTGGGTAATGGACTTCGGGATGCATTAGATGTTCGTTGATCAACTAAGCCTTTCTTGAATAACGGTAACTCCCCGTCCATGTATTAGTGGCTTGTGTTTTGGATGTAACAGTAACTGTTGTTACACAAACAACACCAATGGGTGTACCAGTAATCGTGAAATTTGTATTAGCACTGGTTGTTCCAGGGTTATTGGCTGTAAAAACTGTAGCTCCTGAACCATCATCTTTTTTTACTACAACATCAATCGTCACACCTTGTGACGGCATGGTTGAGGAAATAGAAACTGTAAGTGGAAAATCCGTTTGTGGAGCCGCGGATTGAAATGAGTTTACAGGAGGATTCAAAGTAACGGTAAGGCTAGCCTCCGAGGTTGCACCGCCGCCTTTGTCAGAGCAACTGCCGATCCCTAATATAATTGCGGGCACTATAAATAATTGTAACAAAATTCTCTTCATAAAAACCATTTTAAACGAAGGCGAAAGATAAGATTATTTCATGTATTGAAGAAACAAGTACAGTTCTTAAGCAATTTTTACAGTGCGATTAAAACTTTCCTCCAGCGAAATAAAAGTCTCCGTTCTTTCGATCCCCTTTATTTTTTGAAGCTGATCATGCAATACCATTTTTAATTCCCCGATATCCCGGCATACAACCTCTGCAAACATGCTGTAATTACCTGTTGTATAGTTTAATCTCACGATCTCGGGCATTTTACCTAATTCTTTTGCCACTGCATCGTACATGGAGCTTTCTTTTAAATAAATTCCTATAAAAGCAATTACATCATACCCCAATTTTTTGAAATCTACATTAAACCTCGTTCCTTTTACTATTCCCGAATCCTGCAATTTTTTTATGCGTACATGGATAGTTCCTGCCGAAACAAAAAACCTTTTTCCTAGTTCAGCATAAGAGACATTGGCATCATTCATCATATAATGAATGATCTGGTGGTCCAATTTGTCAAGATTTAATTTAGTAGTCGTTTCCATACCTTATTTTTTATTAAATTCAACAGATTGCAATTTAATTGAATAATATCTAATTTTTTAAAATAATTGTTGAATATTTTGGAATGAAAAGGCCAAACGACTTACTTTTGTCCTATCAAGTTCTTAAACACGGATTAACGGATTAGAATGGATTTCACAGATTGCATCCGTGAAATCCAAATCATCTACGAAATCCGCGATTCATACTGTGGGGTGATGAAATGGCGTAAGCCCGGCAGACATGCCCTCTCGTCTCGGGGGTGGAGATAACAGGATAAACGAAAAGTAGAGCCGACGTTACCAATGGTAAGGCCGACCAGGGTTGACCACTAAACTTTGCTT
>DATDCP010000522.1:0-8147 GCA_036524255.1 Chitinophagaceae bacterium | reverse complement strand
TTGTAGCCCGTACGAGATTCGAACTCGTATCACCACCGTGAAAGGGTGGTGTCCTAGCCCTTAGACGAACGGGCCTTCTACGCCAAGACTTGAAGCCTAATGCCTCTTTGTTTCAGGGGCGGCAAAGATAAGTTTCAGCAGCCTGACGACAAAAACTTTTTAAATAAAAAAACCGTCTAGCCAAAGGCTAGACGGCGTAGTTCAAAACCGTCCTTCATGGATATAATTTATCGCTTTGCTAAATCTGATTTTTTAAAGATGTTCGCTACAGCTTTTTGAATTTCTTTATTTGTTAGATTTCGATTATTCACTTCGGCTGTTGTCCAACCCTGCCATACAGTTTTATCAGTTTTTGCATCGAGCATTGTTACAGTGATCGTTCCTTCCCTTATCATTTTTTCATAAGATTCATACCCTAAAAATTGAGAAGGATAATAGATCGTTGCATAACGCCTTGTGTAAGGATTATACACTAACCTGCTATAAGGTTGGCTGTAAACCGGCTCACTTTGTTGTTGGTTTGACCTTTCTACAAGCACATCATAATCAAGGATCACATCGGGCTTATTTTTTGACTCTCTCCAACCGATCTTCTCAAATTCTTTTGTTACTGCGGCCCTGATCTTAGATTCAATAAGATCACTTTGATTTTCCAACTTGCCATTTTCACCATGAAGCCATGTAAACGTTTTAAATTTACTGAAGTTTACGGTTTCGTCTTTTTCAATATGGGCGGAACTTGCACAGCCGGCAAGTAACCCTATGCTCAGTACCGCCACAATTGCTGTTTTCAAATTTATTTTATTCATAGTCTGAGTGTTTTAAATGCTCAAACTATAAACGCAATTTTTGGCCCCGGGTTTATTAATGACTTGTGAAAAAAAGAAAAAGGAAATGGTAAAAAATCGATGTTGCGTTTTTTGAACTTATGTCAACCCAATCTCATAATGTCTTTCTGGGATGTCAACATCATCAAAACCCTTTCTATGTAAGCGAGTTTTGAAGTCCAGTTGCACTTCATATTCTCCATGCACAAGAAAAAGTTTTTTCACTTGCTTTGGATCCTGGCAGGCAAGCCACTGACTCAGATCTTCATAATCGCCATGTGCACTCATACTTCGAATAGATGCCACTTCGGCATGCACTTCATGTACTACCCCAAAAATCCCTACCTCTTTGGCACCTGCCATCAATCTTCCACCAAGAGAATTAGGCTCGCAGTAACCGGTCATTAAAATAGTGTTTCGGCTATTTTCAATATTGTTGCTGATATGATGTTTTACCCTGCCTGCATCAGCCATACCGCTTGCAGAAATAATAACGCATGGGTCATTACTAAAATTCAGAAGCTTCGATTGCGCAACTGTTTTTATATATTTTAATCCTTTAAAATTAAAAGGGTCATTATCTGATTGCATGACATGCTGAATTCTTTTGTTAAAATATTCAGAGTATTTTTTTACAACTTCTGTTGCCTCAACACTCAAAGGACTATCGACAAAATAGTCAAGATCAGGCAACCTATTTTCTACTTCTAATTGGTTTAATGCATAAAGTATTTCCTGCGTTCTGCCGACGCTGAAGGCTGGCATGATCAACTTTCCTTTTTTTACAACACAAGCCTTTTCCACCCATTGCAGTAATTGGTCAGGCGTTGTAAGATGTTCTTCATGCAAGCTATTTCCATAAGTAGATTCAAGTAAAATAAAATCTGCCTGGGGAAAATTTTCAGGAGACTTTAAAATAACATCCCGGTACCGACCAACATCTCCGCTGAATGTAAGCGTTTTTTGTTGACCATCTTCTTTTATACGCAGATGCACACAAGCACTCCCGATTATATGACCGGCATCTGTAAACATTGCTTGTACGTCCTCCATCACATCAAACCAGCGGTTATACTCTATAGTTGCAAAATGATCTTGTGCTTTTTTTGCATCCTCGATCGTATAAAGTGGAGTAAGGTAAGGTTGACCTGCGGCTGCCCTTCTTTTATTTTCATACTTAATGTCGTCTTCCTGTATCTCAGCCGAATCTTCCAGCAAAACACAGGTTAGTTCCTTGGTCGCAGGCGTACAAAAAATAGGACCTTTATATCCTTCTTTTGTCAATTTTGGTATAAGACCACTATGATCAATATGAGCATGAGAAAGGATCATCGCATCAATTGTCATAGGATCAAAACCAAAATAACGGTTCAGCGCATTTGTTTCTTTTCCCATGCCCTGGAACATACCACAATCAAGCAATAGTTTTTTTCCATTTTTTAAGGTAATTAAGTGCTTACTTCCTGTTACACTTCTTGCTGCTCCGTGAAATGCTATTTTCATTTTTCCTTTTTTGATTTAAATGACCATGTAATAAAAAACTCAGCCACTAATTCTCCTGCTTTATTTTTTCCGATCGTTTTTGCTCTTATTGTTCTTCCATCACCAGATTCAACCGCTTCCTCGATCATTTTTTTTATTTGTGATCCATCTTCACAAACAAATGTTGTTTTATCAACTGCCTTTTTAAAGTATTCGCCTTCTGTTTTTACTACCAGCATACTTACCGGAGGTTTTCTTTTATACAAATGACCCAACGCTAATGTACCGGTACTCATTTCTGCCGCCATACTTAAGCATGCAAAATAAGTGCTGCGAAAAGGATTTTGGGAAAACCATTTAAAAGGAACTGTTACCTCACATTTATTTTCATCAAGACTTTTTACTCTTACTCCTGAAAAATAGGCACTTGGTAATTTAGAAAGTAGAAACATCCTGAACTTTAAAGGACTCGTCATCTGTTTGGAAAATAATTGAAAGTTTGATTCCATTATTGCTCTTTATATTGAGAAGGATCTAGTGATCTTTTACTCCATTCAGTAAAGAATGATTTGACCTTTTCCCTTTCATACGATGTTTTTCCATCTTCAAGATACCATGAATTTTGTGTATGCAGCAGGTTTCCTTCGCTATCCAATATTAAAAAAACAGGGAACCCAAAGCGTTGAGGGAAATTGTATTTCGTTAAAATCTTTGCATTATAATTTTCTTTGCTGTAATTCAAATGATAAACAACATAGTTTGCATTCATCAATGAATCAAGCTGTGCATCTTTTGTAACAAACTCATGAAATCTTATACACCAACTACACCAGTTGCCGCCAATTTGTATAAGAACATGTTTTCCTGACTTTTTTGCTTCAGTTATTGCCTTGGTAATTTCTGTTTCTGCTTTTTCTTCGGGTTTGTAAAGACTGATTTTTTTCATTTCCTGCGAGACAGAAACAATAGAAAAAAACAATAAAAGATTTATTATAAAAATTCTTTGGAAATTTGTCATAGTTTTTGCGCCTGAATTATTGAACCAGATCAAAAATTTTAAAAAAATATTGGTAAAAGTACAGAATGATTTATCTTTTCATCTGAGAGTTTTAGAAACAACAATCCACCAAAACCACCAAACATGAAACTGTTTAAAAAGATCTTGAAATGGACAGCCATTACTATTTTAAGTATCGTCGTAATTTTTGTGATCATTATTTTTTCTTTGCAAAACAAAAAATTTGATGCCCCTTTCCCGAATCTACAAGCAGCTAAAGATAGCGCCACTATAGAAAGAGGAAAATATCTTGCTTTCGGACCAGCACATTGTTCCGGTTGTCACTCCCCTGAGGAATACCAGGAAAAAATAAATAATGGTGAACATCTCCCATTGCAAGGGGGACTTACATTTAAACTTCCGATCGGTAATATTTATTCAAAAAACATTACACCAGATGATGAAACCGGTATTGGTAAATTACCAGATTCAGTAATTGCACGTTCTCTCAGGTATGGTGTTGCCCGTGATGGAAGAGCCTTGTTTGATTTTATGCCCTTTCATAACCTAAGTGATGAAGACCTTGTTGCAGTTCTCTCTTTTTTAAGATCGCAGGCTCCCGTGAAAAATAAAGTAAAAGATAATGAGCTGAACTTTATGGGAAAGGCGGTAAAAGCATTTTTAATAAAACCCGTTGGACCCGATGGTGAAGTAGCAAAGACAATCACACCTGATACTACCGCTGCTTATGGAAAATATCTTGCCACCTATGTGGCTAATTGCCGGGGTTGTCATACTAATCGTAGTCTTATGACAGGAGAATACACAGGGCCCTTTTTTGCCGGTGGATTAAAATTTGAATCGTCGATCGAGAAAGGTGCTTATTGCGTAACGCCAAATCTTACTCCGGATAAAGAAACAGGGAAGATGACAGGCTGGACACAACAACAATTTATTGACAGGTTCAGGTTGAAAAAAATTATTGCAGCATCAGATATGCCCTGGGATCAATTTAGAAAAATGAGTGATAATGATCTGAAAGCAATTTACCAGTATCTTATCACCCTGGAGCCCATCAAGAATGCTACCGGCCCTACTTATGTAGCTGCTGCAAGCACAAAAAAAATAAGCCGCTGATATTTTAAGGGATCTCTATTTGATTTATTAATAGATCTGCTAACTCATCTCTTTTGCGAATGAGATAGGCTTCGCCATCTTTTACCATTACCTCAGCAGGTTTGAATCTTGAATTGTAATGTGAAGACATTTCGAAACAATAAGCACCTGCATTTCTAAAAACAAGGTGATCGCCTTCATGTACTTCTGGTAGTTGACGATCTTCAGCAAATGTATCCGTCTCACAAATATTTCCAACTACATTATAATTTCTTTTTTCACCAGTTGGATTTGAGTTGTTTTCTATTTCGTGATAAGCGCCATAAAACATTGGACGGATCAAATGATTGAGTCCGCTATTTACACCTGCAAAAATTTTGTTGCCGGCATTCTTAATAACATTCACCGTTGTAATAAAATAACCCGCTTCGCTTACAATAAATTTTCCCGGTTCAAACCAAACCTGGAAATGACGATTATATTTTTTCTCGTACTGATCAAACTCCTCCTTTACTTTTTTTCCCAGTAATGGAATATCTGTCCCTTCCTCACCATGTTGGTAAGGAACCTTAAATCCTCCACCAAGATCAATCACTTCGAGATCTGGGAAATGTTGTGCTACTTCAAACAAAACTTCAATGCCTTTTGCAAATACTTCCACATCTTTTATTTCACTACCGGTGTGAATATGCAACGTTCTTATATGTAGGTTGGTTTCTTTAACAACATCAAGCACTTCTTTGATGCTCTCAAGTGGAACACCAAATTTGCTGTCAATATGCCCAGTAGAAATTTTCAAATTGCCACCAGCCATAATATTCGGACGTAGCCGAACACCAACAGGATAAGTATGCCCGAATTTTTTTCCGAATTTTTTAAGATTGGAAATGCTGTCAATATTAATATGGACTCCAAGCTCTTTTGCTTCTGTTATTTCTTCGAACGCAATGTTGTTTGATGTATAAAGAATATTCTGTGGTTCAAAGCCTGCTTTTAATGCCAGCTTTACTTCATTAATAGAACTACAATCAATATTACAACCGATAGAAAGAATGTATTTAAGAATGCTGATATTGGTTAATGCTTTTGCAGCATAAAAAAACCTTGTATCAACGCCATCAAAAGCTGTAAGTAATTTATCATACTGCTCTTTTATTCTTTCGGCATGATAAACATAAACGGGAGTACCGAATTGCTTTGCAATTTTTTCTAATTGTTCCGGGGAAAGTTGTTGCGACATGTTGGCGAAGATAGGAACACAGATGACACGGATTTGATGGATATGCACGGATTTTTATTCCTCAAATCAATAAATACTTTTAAGATATCAAATGATAAATACTATCAGGCTTTGGTATTAGATGTATAACTCCCCTTTAGGGGTTGGGGTTTAACTCTCCTCTCCTTCCTGCTCATCTTTATTTTCTATCAATTCTCCGCTTTCAGTCACCGCAAGATTTGTTGGTTCTTCAAGCCGTGTAGCTACTGGCGCCTCTTCAGTATTTGCAGACTCAGAAATAAAATCTGATTCATTGACAATAGTAGGTTCAATGATTTGTTCAGCCAGCACTTCTTTGATCTTTGGCAGATCATCAGAAGTGTTGATCCCGAAATAATCCATGAAGCTTTTTGAAGTGGCATAAACCAATGGATGACCCGGCATGGTTTCATTACGACCGCTGATAACGATCAATTCCTTCTCCAACAATTTTTGAATCGCATAATCTGCACTTACTCCCCTTATTGCTTCCACCTGGCCTTTGGTTACGGGTTGCTTATAAGCAATAATGGAAAGTGTTTCCATTGCAGCAGCAGAAAGCTTTTTCAAAAACTTATCGCCGTTTAATTGAGCAATAGTTTTATGATACTCTTTTTTTGTAAGGAACTGCCAGCCACCGCCGCTTTGAATCACCTCAAATGGATAAAATTCTGCTTTGTATTTTTCAACGATACCTTCTAATGATGTTTCCACCTGGTCAAGCGAAACTTTTTCATCCATAAAAGAAAAAGCATTGTTTGCAATATCCACGATCTCCAATGTTGTCAAAGGCTTATCACTTGCAAATATGAGTGCTTCGATGTGGGGTATAAGATTATTAATTTCCATTTATAAATTGTTGGTTAGAGAACTAAACGTTGAACGGAGCGTCACAACGAAAGTACAATCAGGGAACTAAAGCTGGTAACACAATTATCAACATACTGTTAAACCCCTAAATCCCCTAAAGGGGACTTGCCAACACACAGCCCTTCAAATACCGAACTGTACAATCGAAAGAAAGAAAACAACGAACTAAGTTCCCCCTTTAGAGGGACAGGGGGTTAGGATTATCCTTGCAATGCCGCCGCACCACTTACGATCTCGGTAAGTTCGGTAGTGATCGCCGCTTGTCTTGCACGGTTGTAAGAAATTTTCAATGAACGCAACATTTCCTGGGCATTATCGCTGGCTTTATCCATAGCCGTCATGCGGGCACCATGTTCAGATGCATTTGAATCAAGAACTGCCTTATATAATTGTGTGTTGAGAATCTTTGGCATCAGCTCGGCTATCAATTCTTCTTTTGAAGGATCGTAAATAAAATCTGCTTTTGTAGCCCCGGCTTTTGCTTCCACTTTAGGAATCGGTAAAAACCTTTCCACCTCAAACTTCTGTGTAGCTGCATTTTTAAACTGGCTGTAAATAACCTCCACCACATCAAATTCACCAGTTTCAAAACTTTTCATAGCAGCTTGCGCAGCTTTCTGAACGCTTTCAAAATTTAAATGAAGAAAAATATCTTTATACGTATCAGTTACAGTAAAACGAATTTTCAAAAAATGCTCATATCCTTTTTTGCCGATGCTCCAGATGGTTACATTTCCTTTTTTAAATTGATCAGGATATCTTTCGTTGATAGTTGCTTTTGCAAGTTTGATCAGGTTGGCATTGAATGCCCCGCAAAGTCCGCGATCGCTGGTAATAACGATCAATAATACTTTTTCAACTGGTCTTTCTGCCGCAAGAGTCATTCCTGCTCCCCCACCGGCATTGCTCACGATATTGCTGAGCATCTCCTGCATTTTTTTAGCATAAGGACGCATTTGAATAATTGCATCCTGTGCACGGCGAAGTTTTGCGGCACTCACCATCTTCATTGCCTTTGTTATCTGCTGTGTACTTTGTACTGACTTAATGCGATTACGAACTTCTTTTAATTGACCAGCCATGACTCCATTTTAGATTTACGATTGCGGATTTCAGATTTCTATTGCCCCATCTTCTATTCCTTGATCATCGTCCCTTGCGTCGCACTCTTGTACTAAAACAATTCTATTCAACTTTTTTTGAGGCTTCACAAGTCCCCTTTTGGGGATTTAGGGGTTTGTTTTCCGGCCGCAAAAGTACGGGCTTAAGGATAAAAAACCAGAAGATTCTTGAAAAGAAACTAACTACAATTTCACCGCATCCTTCAGCTCAAAATCTCTTTTTAATCCATACGTTATCATGAACTTCCCACTTTCTTTGGTGGCTTTTTTCAACGGCAAAGTCTGCTCCCTGTAAAATTGAAGATGAATAGGACCGTTTATAAGAGCAGAAAGACGATCGGCCTTAATTACTAGCCGGCCGTTTCTTACTGTATCAACATCATTAATATCATTACTTGTAAATGAAGTGTCGGTCAAAATCACACCCAGGTAATCAACAGGATCAAGTCCTTTAAAATTGAAAACAAGATCGCCAC
>DATDCP010000521.1:0-16944 GCA_036524255.1 Chitinophagaceae bacterium | reverse complement strand
AAGTCCTGACCAGGATTTTAGAATGTTATTAATTAAAATAGGGATACTGGCACCAGTCTCTTCTTTGTTTTATAATATTTTGATTGAATCAGATCCTCAGATTGTGGATTGAGATATTCATTTCCTTCTACTCCAAACACTTAAAACCTGGACAGAATTTTAAAAAAGACAAAGCCGGAAACAAACTGCTTTCCGGACTTTGTTACGATAAATACTAATGCAAAAAAGTGATGATGTTTTTACTGCTTCCTTAAAACTTTGATTTATCTTACTATATACTGATAACAATCACTTGTCAATACAACTGCCATCGTTGTTGCATCCACTATCCTGAAGTGAATATCAAACGCTGATCCCGACGCAACCGCTGATACATCTCTCCATAATTCTTCGCTTCCAGTACCATTGTCATTAGTAAGAATCGATTGAGGGGTTAATCCTTTGCCAAGTGTAAGCCAGCTTGTACTTGTACAATCCCCATCAACAACATTAAGTGCATCAACAGCTCGTTGTAATAAATACTCGTGATCGGGTTCAAGATCTCGAACCCATGTACCAAGCACAATGATCTTCGATGGATCAACATCTTGCCGGAATTTGATGTGTCCAAACCGGCCATCTTCGCCACGAAGGTTCACTTCGAGATTAAATGTGGGGTTATTTGCAGTGGCAATGCTTGTAGCAATTTCTTCCTGCGGTTGTGGCTTCTGAGCAACTTCCTTTTGACATGAAATAGTGAATAATGTTAAAGCAGACAACAATAAGACTGTGATTAGAATTTTATGTTTCATGATTGTAGAATTTTAATATCAAATAAACTTGCTACGCAATTTTGAAATGTCTCCCACACTTTATATGTATGTCTTACTCTTTCAAAAATTTCAATATGCTTACAACATTCTGCCCAACTTTTTCACCTAGTTGTATCCCCTGCTCACAACTGGGAGCATAGTGAATGCCTGCATAAACCCGGCTATCGCCAATCGCTTTTTTCAGCTCTGTAAAAGAATGAAAAGTGAGAGGCTGCAAAGTTCCGAGCGAGGTCGACAGATTAGCATAAGTGTTATCGGTAAACTCAAAATTGTCGCCAAACACATCGGCAAGCCCGGTAAGAAATCCGCCTGCATGAAAAGAATGGGCAGACGGAAATTCAGGATGATTGGGTGTGGCAAATAGTGGTGACCATGTAAGATGCCCCATGAAATTCCTGATATAAGTAATAGGGCGCAAAAGGTTGAGTGTATATTTAGATATAAAACCAACAACAAACGCATCATTTACCGCTATACCTGATTTTGCAAAAGCGAGGGCTGCAACGTCCAATGATACACCTGATTTGCTGATTATCTGAGGCAATATTGCAACGTAATGACCAGATCCTCCGTAATAACCAGGTTCAGTCGCATCACGAAAATACAGGGCCAGGTTTTTTTGTTCGGCAGATAATGATTGTGATTTAGTATAAACATCATTTGCCATTTCATAAAACTCTGATCCCGGAGTTGTAGAAAAAGGCGGGAATGAAGCACTGGCTCCATTATCAGAACCGGGAACGAATAAGCGTCGAAGAGAAACACGAGGATTAATAGGTGCTGCAGGAGCCGGAGCTGTAGGTACCCAAAGCCAGGGTTGTTGCGGAGTTGGTGGCGGTGGGGTATAAGAGCTGTTTTGTAATTTCCATCCATCTGTATCAGCCCACATCGCCACCCTGTCTGCCACTTCTTTTCCTAAAGCCACAGATCTCTCAATGACTGTACCATCCACTTCAGTAGCATAAATAGCCTTTAATTGATTCTCCAGATCATTTATTTTTTGTTTATTGGCAGCGGATGTTGCAGAGAAAAGATAACGGGTTTCTTGTGCCAATGCAGCATTGGCTGCTGCGGCCCAATGATAGGCTTTGCCCGGCTCAATAGATGGCATAGTTGGAAAATCCGTAAGCTGGCCACTCAGTGACTGGTAAGCAGGCATACCATTTACAACAGTTTCATAAAGTGCAATACCACTATAAGCAAGAATTCTTTCTCCCCCTTGTACCGAAGTGCCTGCCGGGAGTGGCAGCCTGAGCAGGTCCTGGTCCAAATTGAGCCACTTGATTACTACCTCGGAGGAAAAAGTTTTGGTCTGTTGCAAATGACCATGGTCTTTGTTCTTATTCGCAGCACTTACTTCTTCAGATTGTTGTTGCTTTGTTTGTGCCTCTTTTTGACAGGAAATAAAAACTACCAGGCTCAGCACTGAAAGCCATGACAGGATTTTGGTTAATGATCTCATGATTAGAAATTTTCAGGTGAATAAATTATTGGAGATGGCAACTTACCATCAACTACAGCACAAGGCAACACCTCAATTGAGGGTATTTGAAAAATCTCAAACAAGAATTATTTAACTGTGCAAAGAGAAGGTTATAGAAAATGCGAAGTAAAAACTACACTAATTTTTCTTTTAGTGCCTTAGCCACCGCTTCAGTAGCTGAAGCTACATGCAGTTTTTGATAAATATTTTTTACATGATCCCTTACCGTATGATAGCTAAGAAATATTTTTTCAGCAATTCGTGGCATAGGTAGGCCTTCGGTAAGCAAATGCAGAATTTCTTTTTCCCGATCGGAAAGCTGATAATCAGGTATGGCAACTAATGGCGCAATGAATTGCTGAAAAAGCTTTGCTACTTTAGAAGCTACAACTGGATTAAATGCTACGCCTCCATTCTGCACATCTGTAATAGCCTCCAACATTTTTACAGGGGATGTATTTTTTAAAATATAGCCATTAGCTCCGGCACATAATGCTTCAAATATTTTTGCATCGTCTTCAAAAACAGTTTGCATTAATATTTTTACAGCAGGGAATTCTTTTTTTATCAGCCTTGTTGCTGCTATTCCGTTGATGCCTGTCATTTCAATGTCCATCAATACCACATCGGGATTACTTTTTCTAATATCATTCTTCCAGTTATTACAACTCGTAAAACTTCCCGGGCACATATAGCCCGGCGATCCGTTCAAAATAGAACGATAAGCATCCATCATGATCGGGTTATCTTCAAAAATAGCAACCCGTATTTCTTTGCTTCCAATCACATTACAAATGTAGGTTGATGATCCTTTGTATTGAGCACCGCAAATGGGGTATTTATAATTCCAGTGTTAAAATAGTTCCAGCGCCGGGTTTTGATTGGATATTGAATTTTGCACCAATTTCATCGGCTCTTGCCTGCATATTCCGTAACCCATTGCCATCAGTTTTTTCTGTAAGGGTAAACCCTTTGCCATCATCCTGTATCCGAAGCTGCCATTTAGAATTGTTGGCGGTAAGGTGATAGTATAAATTGCTGCATGCTGAAGATTTAAAAGCATTGTTGATGGCTTCTTTGCTTATCAAATAAATTGCCTTGCGTTGCTGGATAGTTAAGTTGGCTGTTTCACTTGCTTTATCCGTTACAAAGTGTACCTTAATATTTTTTGATAACGCTACCGATATAGAAAAACCTTTTAACCGTTGCATAAGTTTTTCAATACTATCATTCTGGGGATTAAATACCCATACGATATCACTTAATTTTTCAATAACATCCTGCGAATAATTTTTCACTTTTAATAAATACCCGGATGCTTCATCCGGTTTGTTATGTTGTAATTTATCCGCGGCTATCTGGCTTAGTAGGTTAATGCCGCTCATTGATGCGCCTATTTCATCATGCAGATCCTGGCTGATGCGGTTTCGCATTTCAAGTATTTTAATTTTCTGATTAAGCCTGTAGCGAAAAAAAGTATAGATTGCCGTAGCTAAAACTATCCCAATTAAAAAATAAAACCACCATGTTTGCCAGAAAGAGGGTATTATCCTGAAAGAATAGACTTGCATTTCGCTTACAACGATTTCTCCTCTTTCCTTTGCCCTTACATAAAAACTATACTTACCCGGCGGAAGGTTTTGATAACCCGCCTCAAATTTCTTATTTGCATTTACCCAATCTTTATCAAAACCAAGCAGTTTATATTCAAACACAAGGCCGGCATCATTACCATAGTATAAACCTGCAAATTCAAATATTATGGAATTGAATCTGTAAGGAATTCGTAAATCTGATGCTTCATTAATTTGAAGGTCTGTGAGGGTTTTACCGGATGATATTATATTGGTGATCACTATTGGGAATGAATCCAATCTATCCTTTTGTTTCACGGAATGAATTAATAACCCACCGCCAACTCCCACTAATAACTCTTTGTTTGAGGAGCTAAAAAAAATATCATGCGGAAATATGTTATCAGAAGTGTATGAGGTAAACTTGAATGGCAGTTCATCTTTTAGATCAAATAAAAATTGACCCCTGGTATTCATTGCCGATAGTCCATTGCCTGATAAAAGCCAGATGGTAGTATCATCATCACTACTTAGGGAAAGAATATTATTATTGGTAAAGCCTGTTCTCATATCAAACCCTGTGAAGGCTTTTTCGAAAGGCCTACCCGGGTTATACCTAAAAACCCCGCCGGAAGATGTGGCTACCCACAGAGTGCCGTTGGCATCTTTATCAATATCGTTAACAAGAAATAAAGCTGAATAAGCCTCTGCCCCTTCTTTGTTGTAATATACTTTTTTGCCTGTAGACAAATTATAACTGTAAATACCCACGCCAAAATTACCAATCAATATTTCTCCTTTATTGGCAACAGTGCTGATCCCTGTAATATTCCTGATACGCTTTAGAGAACTGTCTTTGGGTACGACAAATTTTTGTTGCACCGTATTATAATAAAATAACCTACCATTATATGGAGCAAACCAATAGTTGCCTTCTTCATCGTGCAGCATGTCCCGGAACGTCATTCTTGTTCCTTCATTGGGCATTGTGAATAATACAAATTTTCCTGTATTTCTGTTATAATTATAAACATGAGCATCGGTAAGCAGCCAGAGATTATTATGATGGTCTTTTTCTATGTTTATGCATAATTGCAGGGGGTTACCGTTTGCATCAGTCATTATTTTATCTATCTGCCCACTTACGCTGTTGATGATGAATACGGCTCCGGGGTCAAGACTGCACACAAAATAGCATTGGCTGCTATCATCATAAAATACCCCACCCATTTTGTTGATGCTTTCTTTATCGGATACCGAGAGCAAAGGCAGGAAAGAGGAATGTCTTGCCGAAGGGTCAAAAACAGAAATGCCGTTTTTTGTGGCCACCCAGCGTATATGATCATCGTCAGTATAAACAGACATGGTGCCGCCAGAAAGCAGTGTGCCGGTAAGTTGTGGAATGTTTTGTTCTATCCTTATTTTTTTTCTATCGTTGCTTATTTTTATCAGTCCTGTTTCAGAAGGCATCCATATTTCATTTTCCTCTGGCTGGAAAAAACTGGTGGATGGGTATTGAGCTTCATCTACTAAAATTTCGCTGTATTTATTTTCTGTTTCATCATAGGTAAACAGTTTGCCGGTTTCGGTAGAAATAAATACTTTTTTATTCTCAGGGTCATAGACGATTTCAAGCACATAAGCATAATATCCACCACTGGCAATAAAACGGAATTGTTTTGTGTCTGTGTTAAGCAACACCAGCCCTGTTGTGGTACCCAGCCAAAATTCATGGTCACTTTTTGCTGAAAATTTTTGAATAGACTTGTATTTGTATTGTTTAATTGTAGAGTTACTCCGGGCAAAACGGGGCCAGTCATAATAAGTAAACTTATCCCTGCGAGTATCATAGCTGCAAAATTCATGAACATCAGATGCTATCCACACCAGGTCGTTCTTATCTATCATAATATCCCATACCAAAAAATTAGGCATTGCTCTTACTGATGTATCGGGGTCTGGCATCATACAAGACCAGTTATTTGAGGCGGGATCATAAATATTCAATCCCTCCATAGTGGCTACCCATATTCGCCCCCTGCTGTCTTCGGCTATATCATTTATTATTTCATTGGAAATGGAATTACCGGCTGCGGGTCGAAACATTTTAAATGAATGTCCATCATACCTGTTCAACCCATTGCGGGTGCCTATCCACATAAATCCTTTTTTATCTTTATAGAAACAGGTTACTCTATTATCTGAAAGCCCGTTTTCGGTGCTAAGGTTTTTTGTTTTAAAATATAACTGTGCGTTACTGTTACATGGTACCAAGAACAGTTGTAATGTAAAAATAATTTGTATAAATTTTTTAGAAGCCAATAGCAAGTAATGAACTATAAATAACTCCTTTCAAGTTGAAAGATTTTCCTATCTAAGTTAGATAAGAATAATAAATCAGAAATATTAAAGTTTTTTGATTACAATGACGTTACTACTTTCTGCTCCAAACACTAAAATCGGTTGGTGGAGTTTTTCAATGCCTGATTGACGAAGCATATTTACGAGCTGACCGCAGTGATTGAGGGCCGTGATTAAAGAGGCGTGGATCTACATGGGGAGCCACCTTAGTAAAAAAGGCCTATAGATATTTATTTTTTCTTTAAAGCATGTTTTTTGTACTTCCTGTATTGTAAGATTGGATTCTGGATTTTAACTTTATAGTCAATCTTCAACCTATGTATATAAAACATTACTCTTTTTGGCTGCGATTTAGTTTTTTCCTCATTGTTTTTGCTATAGCACTTTTCCTGATATTTTTCCTTGTAGATAAAAATCCCAGTGATAATTTTAAAATGCTTTTAATAAAAATAGGAGTATTAGCAACTTTTTCGTCTTTGTTTTACAACCTATTTCTTGAATCGGACCGGGAGATCGTCGAATAAAAATTCATTTATATTTCCGTGCAACAACATTTTTTACCAGGATCTATTTCTTCCTGCTCCAAACTATAAAATCTGTTTGCGGGATTTTTTGGATGCCTAATTGACGAAGCATATTTACCAACTGTCCACGATGATAAGTGCCATGATTAAAAACATGCAATAGCATTTGGAAGATCGGCTGTTTGAAAGATTCTTTTTTCTGACTGAAATACTGAAATACATGGTCAAGCATTGGGTCGGTCGCAGTATTTACCCATTGCTGCCATTGGCGATTTTGTTGTAATAGTTCGTTAGACAGTTCTTGCATTGAGCCTTTAAAGGTTTCCATTGGTAAATTAAATCTTTCCTGCAGCTTCATTCTCTGCCACCAAACACTCTCTGCATGGTACATGTGCAGCAGAGTGGTATATAAACTTTTAAAACTACTTGGCAATTCCTGATTATGCTTTTCTTGAGGCAGGGCAAGTATGATATCCAATAATTTTTGATTTGCCCAGATATTATAGGCGGCTAGTTGTGAAAGGGTGTCTTTCATGGTTCGATTGTTTGAGAGAACATTTTGTGGTGATTTAACCGGTGAAGGTGAAAACATTTACATTTGAAATTCATTTCAAATTTCACATTCCAAAATTTATATATGGATAAAAGTTTTCCACTTTCCGGTTTTGGTTCTGTTGCCTTGCATGCCGGTCATACGCAAGACCCGCTATATTCACACGTCACTCCTATTTATGCCTCATCAACGTTCGTTTATGATGAAGCAGAACAGGGAATGCGCCGTTTCAGTGGCGAAGAAGATGGCTATATCTATAGCCGCTGGGGCAATCCCAATTTTACTGAAGCAGAAAATAAGATTGCGGCGCTTGAAGCATTTGGGCTAAAAGATGCCGGAGGAAACCCTCTGCAACTCAAAGCTTTTCTTCATTCATCAGGAATGGCGGCGTTGACAACTTTGATGATGAGCAATTTGAAAAAAGGTGATAAGATCCTTTCTCATTATTCTCTTTACAGTGGTCTTGAAGAAATGATAACAAAAATTCTTCCGCAGTTTGGTATCGAGCCGGTGATCGTTGATCTCAGGGATCTGAATAAAGCAACTGAAGCGATCAAAGCAAATCCTGAAATTAAAATGATGTATCTCGAAACTCCTGCTAATCCAACTATTCAATGTGTGGACCTGGAAGAACTGACAAAGATCGCCAGGGCAAATAATCTTCTTGCAGCTGTTGACAATACTTTCGCCACTCCTTTCTTACAGCAACCTTTTAAATATGGTGTTGATTTCGTTTTTCACAGCACCACAAAATTTTTAAATGGTCATGGCACTGCAATTGGCGGCGTGCTGTTGGGAAAAGATCTTGAAAAAATGAATGGACCAGTAAAAAAAACTTACCGTATCCTTGGTGTTAACAGCAATCCATTTGATGCATTTCTTTTAACCCAGGGAATGAAAACACTTGAATTAAGAATGGAACGTCATTGCTTTAATGCAATGAAAGTGGCGAAATTTCTCAATACTCATCCAGCAATTTCAAAAGTCAATTATGCCGGTCTCACCTCGCATCCCGATCATACAGTAGCAATGAAACAAATGAAGCATGGCGGTGGCATGCTAAGCTATGAAATGAAAGATGGATTGAAAGCCGGGATCGATTTTATGAATAAACTTAAAATGTGTGTTCGTACCGTTTCGCTAGGTACAGCAGAAAGCATACTTTGCCATCCAGCGTCGATGACACATGCCGGCACCCCAAAAGAAAGCCGTGAAAAATATGGTATCACTGATGGATTGATAAGAATGAGTGTGGGATTAGAAAATATTGAAGATATTCTGAATGACCTTGAGCATTCCCTGCGTTGAATATTGAAAATTGAACATTGAACATTTTTTGTAATTTCTGAAATAAATGCTCAATAATCAATGCTCAACTATCAATTTTCAATTGATGGACTCCTTACCTTTAATCGTCATTACCAAAATTAAGTTTATGAAAAAGATTCTCTTTGCTTTTTTGCTTTTGATCTCTCTTCAATCATTTACCCAACCTCCAACTGACCCACGGCTGAAGGGACTTGATACATTCGCATTAAGACTTTTAAAGGAATGGAATGCTCCAGGTGTGTCAATTGCTGTTGTTGAAAAAAATAAAGTCATCTATGCCGGGGGATTTGGCTACCGGGATTATGAAAAAAAATTACCTGTTACAGAAAACACATTGTTTGCAATAGGTTCCTGTACCAAAGCTTTTACAGCTTCTATCCTTGGTATGCTGGAAAAAGAAGGAAAGGTAAGCTTAGACAAACCCGTCCGAGATTATTTACCTGAGTTGGTTTTCAAAAACGATTACACAAACAAGCATGTAACCCTTCGTGATATGATGTGTCATCGCACAGGACTTCCCCGACATGATGGTTCATGGTATGGCTCAACTGCAAGTCGTAATGAATTACTTGAAAGGGTACGATACCAGGAGCCATCTGCTGAACTGCGGGAAAGATACCAGTACAACAATTTTATGTTCATGGCACAGGGCATAGTGATTGAAAAACTGACAGGTAAAAGCTGGGAAGAAAATATGCGGGAAAGAATATTTAAGCCGCTTGGTATGAGTAATACCAATATGTCAGTGTTCGATATGGAAAAAGTGACGGACCGCTCACTTGCTTATTCATCGGCTAATAATAAAATCAAAGCGATCCCTTATCGTAATATTGATGCGATCGGACCGGCTGGTTCAATAAACAGTTGCGCAAAGGATATGGCCAACTGGCTAATTACCTGGATCAATGATGGAAAATTTAATGGCAAAGAGATCATTCCCTCCCGTTACCGTACTCAGGCTATTACTTCACAAATTTCTACAGGAGGATTACCAGGAGCAGAAAACTCCGATGTACATATGTTTGGATATGGATTAGCATGGGGTATGAATAGTTACCGTGGTCATTACCGGGTAGAACATGGCGGCGGGATCGATGGTTTTAGTACTTCAACAGGTTTTTTCCCGTCAGATAGCATTGGCATTTTTGTAGTGAGCAACCAGGGTACTCCTACCACAAGCATTAGAAATTTTATTGCAGACAGGATGCTCAAACTATCTTATCGACCCTGGGGCAAGACAGCATTAGCCGATAAAGTGAAAGGAGATTCAACAGCAAGGGTTAGCCCTAACAAAGACAGCCTGAACCGTAAAACGGGAACAAAATATTCGCATGATATTAATGATTACTCAGGTAATTTTGAAAACAAGGGATATGGCATTATAAAAATATTCAGAGAAAAAGATACTACATGGATCGATTACAACGAGGCTGGCAAAAGAACAACAAGCTGGCTTGAACATTATCATTATGACGTATTCAGGATCAGACAAGCTGATGAAACTGAAAATCCGAAAGACGCTCCCAAGATTCGTTACAATACAGACACTAAAGGAAATGTTTCATCTTTGGAAGTACAACTGGAGCCTTCAGTAAAAGATATACTATTTGAAAAAATGCCTCCTTCTATTAAAGTCCAAAAAGAGGATCTGCAAAAATATGTTGGTGAGTTTGAGCTAAGCGGAATGACTGTAAAAGTATCTATCCAGGGTGAAAATATATTAAAGCTTTCAGTGCCCGGTCAACCAGATTATGAACTGGTTCCTACGAAAAAGGATGAATTTGATTTGAAAGGCGTGAAAGGCTTTAGTGTGAAATTTGATGTAAACGAAAAAAATGAAGTAACGGGTTTGACTTCTATTCAACCCAATGGGAATTTTAAGGCCACAAGAAAATAGAACCACGATTGAAAGCATTTAAAAAGTTATGATGAAAAAAATTTGTGTATTAATAACCACCTCCGTTTTTTTATTATTTATTTCATGTACAGAAAAACAACAGGAATACGATACCATCATTCGTAACGGAACGATATATGATGGCAATGGTGGCGAACCTTTTAAAGGAGACATTGGAATTAAGAATGATACGATCGCCTTTATTGGCGATCTGTCAAAAGCTTCAGCAAAAAATGAAGTGGATGCAAAAGAAAATGCTGTTGCTCCTGGTTTTATAAATATGCTTAGCTGGGCCACTGAAACATTAATTGAAGACGGCCGTTCTCAAAGTGATTTAAAACAAGGAGTGACTCTTGAAGTAATGGGTGAAGGATGGAGTATGGGGCCATTAAGTCCTTCCATGAAAGAAAGAGAACAAAAATCGCAGGGAGATATAAAATATAAAATTGAATGGAATACACTTGGCGAATATTTGAATTTTCTTGAAAAGAAAGGTGTTAGTTGTAATGTGGCATCTTTTATTGGCGCTACTTCAGTAAGAGATCACATAATTGGTGAAGATAATCGTGAGCCTACTGCTGCAGAGCTTGATTCAATGAAAATGCTTGTGCGACAGGCAATGGAAGAGGGAGCATTAGGTGTAGGCTCTTCGCTGATTTATCCTCCTGCTTTTTTTGCAAAGACAGAGGAGTTGATCGAATTGTGCAAAGAAGCTTCAAAATATGGAGGTTCATACATCAGCCATATGCGTAGTGAAGGAAATAAATTTTATGAAGCAGTTGAAGAATTGATCCGCATTGCAAAGGAAGCCAAAGTTCATGGAGAAATTTACCATTTAAAAGCAGCGGGAAAAGATAATTGGGGAAAGCTGGATAGTGTGATACGCATAGTTGAAAGGGCAAGAAGTGAAGGCATTAGTGTTTCAGCAAACATGTACACATATATAGCAGGAGCGACAGGTATGACAGCGGCATTTCCGCCATCATTGCAAGATGGTGGCTTTGGAAAACTAAGAGAAAGATTGATGGACCCAAAGATCCGTGCAGAAATGAAAAAAGCGATGAATACAAATGCAAGTGATTGGGAAAATCTTTATTACGGCGCAGGAGGATCTGAAAATGTTTTGCTCTTAAGTTTTAAGCAGGATTCATTAAAAAAATATACCGGTAAATCTTTGGCTGAAGTTGCTAAAATAAGAGGAACCACTGCAGAAGAAACTGCAATGGATCTTATCATACAGGATAGCACAAGAGTTGGTGTTGCCTATTTTTTAATGAGTGAGGAAAACGTAAAAAAACAAGTGGCGATTCCATGGGTTAGCTTTGGCAGCGATGAAGGTTCTTATACTAATGAAGGAATTTTTCTGAAATCAAATGCACACCCAAGAGCTTATGGTACTTTCGCAAGAGTATTAGGAAAATATTCCCGTGATGAAAAACTGATCTCCTTACAAGAAGCCATTCGCAAACTTGCAAAACTTCCGGCAACCAATCTTAAAATCCAAAAACGTGGTGAGCTGAAAGTTGGCAACTATGCAGATATTGTGATTTTTGATCCTGCAAAAGTTAAAGACAATGCCACATTTGACAAACCGCATGAATATGCTGAAGGAATGATCCACGTTTTTGTAAATGGTGTGCAGGTTTTGAAAGGCGGTGAACATACAGGAGCAAAGCCGGGAAGATTTGTAAAAGGACCGGGATGGAAGAAAGATTAATAATCAATTACTCATTAGTATTTATAATTTTTTATCGAAATGAACATTGATTTAGAAAAAAAATTAATCGAGAGGTTTATAATAAAAGAAAAGAAAGAAAGGTATCTAACTTTTATTGAAAAAGAAAAAACACGGAAGAAATTTTTAAATGAATTATACCATTTTAAAGATTTCAACTGGAACCTATTTGAAAAAATTAAGGGCAATCAAAATGAAGGCGAAATGATTTTGATCAAATTAAATGATAAAAAAAATATTACCAGTTGCTATGTTATCTCCGCTGATGAAAATTTTGACGGGAAAACCTATTCAATAAAAGATGCTATTGAACAAATAGTCTGGGTTGAAGGAACAATAAAAGTATTCGGCGAAGCAGATGTTGTCTATTATGAAGGAGAGTCTCCAGACAGAAGATACATCAGTAAATAAATTTTTAAAACGTTATGGAAATAAACATCCGTAGAGCCGTTAAAGAAGACTGTCCTAGATTATTAGAATTAATAACGGAACTAGCAGTTTATGAAAAAGCTCCCAATGAAGTAACAGTTTCATTGGAGCATTTTACAGAAAGCGGTTTTGGAAAAAATCCTGTGTGGTGGTCTTTTGTTGCTGAAGAAAATGGGGTCATTCTTGGATTTGCTCTTTATTATATTCGTTATTCAACCTGGAAAGGACAACGAATGTATTTAGAAGACATAATTGTTACGGAGGAAGCAAGAGGAAAAGGAATAGGCAAATTATTAATGGATCGTCTGATCACAGAAGCAAAAGAAAAAAAATTCAGTGGCATGATGTGGCAAGTGCTTGAATGGAATGAACCTGCCATCAATTTTTATAAAAAATATTTCAACACGAACTTTGATCCTGAGTGGGTCAACTGCAGTATCAAAATATAAAAATCCCCCACCGAAGCGGGGGACCCTCTCTATTGTTACTCTCAATGGTGAACAATAAATTTCTTAGTTTGTTTATTTGTGGTTTGTGTAAATTCCACGAAATAAATTCCATTTGGAAGCTTACTTACATCAATTTGATCATACCTTTTCCCATTTGAAATAAATATTTGTTGCTTCATCATCAAAGCTCCTGCCTGGTTATAAACATTTATAACAACCTTTCCTTCTGTTGGATTATTTACTGATATAGAAAGCTCTCCTGAAGTGATCGTGGGGTATAATGAAATATTGCTGGCTATAGTTCTTGCTTGGTTGGAGATATTATTTGATGTAGTCGTAATATCATTATTAATTCCCCTTGCATTCGTACAAGCGGAATTAATAATACTGCTTAATTGCGGATCTGTATCAAGAAAAAAATTGGCTCTCGATGCCTGGCCATCGCTAAAGAAATACATGCACCTGTCATCAGTATAATCCATATAATTCATCCACATTTCCAAAGGTGTGCCAGTACAAGTGCTTAAATGACCTTCCTCCGGACATCCAAAGTTATACGTATTATGTAAGGGGGTATCATCTACCTCATCACTTCCGCAATTTGCATCTCCCCAAATATGTGCGAGACCAAAACTATGCCCTACTTCGTGTGTAGTAGTACGACCAAGATCATAATCAGCAAATAAATTATACGACGATCCTTTTCCAAAAGCATTGACATGACACACTACTCCAAATTTTTCCGGACTGATACCGGGATAATATGCATAGCCTAAAAGTTTTTTACCAAGATCACATACCCAAATATTAAAAACATGCATTGGGTCAACAGCATCGGAGCCACCTTTTGCGCTATATTTCATATTATCATTTGCTCCAAATGATTTTGTCTTTGTTTGTTTATGAATTACCTGGACCAGGCAAAAGTTTATATCCATATCACCTTTTACTGTTCCATAACCAGCATCGTAGTTATTGTAATCGCTATTGCTTGCACTAAAATCTGCATTCAATACATCGATCTGTGATTGTACCTGTGCATCAGAAATATTCTGTTCAGCTGTATTGTATACAACATGAACTACAACAGGAATTGTGATAGCACCCGCACCCGGAGAAGGAGGTTTTCCTTTATCACTTCTTGAATAGTTGCCTTTATTCTTTAATAATGCTTCAACTTTTTTTGCATAAACCGGGTCGGCAGCCATTTGTTGTTTTATAGCTTCATTCGATCCGCAACGTTCTGCATTTTGGCTATTTGCAGTAAAAGAAAAAATGATGGCGACAAATGCAAGTAGAATTTTTCTCATAACCTTAGTTTTAGTGTTTACAATTTAACCTAATCAGGAACGTCAGTAAATAATAGATCTGCGCATAAAAAAAGCCGAACCCTTTTGGTGGTTCGGCTTTCTATTTTAAAGATAGAATTTTTTTTAATTCACTCCGCTTACTTCCATTGATTTTTCAATTTTTAAGATGAGACCTTGAAGTACTTTACCCGGACCAGATTCTGTAAACTTCGACGCTCCATCAGCGATCATTGATTGAACACTTTGTGTCCAGCGAACGGCGCCAGTAAGTTGATCGATAAGGTTTTGCTTTATTTCATCTTTATCCATTACAGCCCTTGCAACTACATTTTGGTAAACGGCGCAAGTGGGATTATGAAATTTAGTTGCTTCAATAGCTTCCTTCAATTCTTTTTTTGCAGGCTCCATCAATGGGGAATGAAACGCTCCGCCAACGGGAAGAACCAGAGCTCTTTTAGCACCAGCTGCTTTCATTCTTTCGCAGGCAATATCGATTCCTTTTATTGTTCCGCTTATTACCAATTGTCCCGGGCAATTATAGTTCGCAGGCACTACTACTTCGCCAGTCTCTTTTTGTACTTCCGCACAAATGGCTTCTACTTTATCATCCGCAAGATTTAAAACAGCGGCCATAGTAGATGGATTCTTTTCGCAAGCTTTTTGCATAGCCCTTGCACGAACAGCTACCAATTGTAAAGCATCTTCAAAACTCAGTGTACCATTTGCAACTAATGCAGAAAATTCGCCGAGTGAATGACCGGCCACCATATCAGGTGATGCACTTTCAATAGTTCTGTAAGCAACGATCGAATGCAGAAAAACTGCCGGTTGAGTTACATTGGTTTGTTTGAGATCTTCCTCGGTACCATTGAGCATGATATCTGAAAGACGAAAACCAAGAACTTCGTTCGATTGTTCAAATAATTTTTTAGCGAAGACACTATTGTTGTAGTGATCTTTACCCATACCCGGAAATTGTGAGCCCTGCCCCGGAAATACAAATGCATGTTTCATGGTTCGATAATTTACCCCCACCCTTCCGATCAAAATTTGGTGATCAACCGGAAACAAAAAAGGTTTAATACTGTATTGTATCAAACCTTTTAATGAATTACAAATATACCGGATTAGCTTAAATCGGCTGATATAAGTTTAAGGAACTCGCTGCGGGTAGAATTTTTATGAAACTCTCCGTCAAATGCAGAAGTAGTGGTTGTTGAATTTTGTTTTTGTACGCCACGCATCATCATGCATAAGTGCTTAGCCTCAATTACAACAGCTACACCTAAAGGATTCAATGTTTCCTTAATAGCATCTTTAATTTGTATCGTCAACCTTTCCTGCACCTGCAGGCGTCGTGCAAAAACATCTACTACTCTTGCTATTTTACTCAACCCCGTTATCCATCCATTAGGAATATAAGCCACATGTGCTTTACCAATAAAAGGAAGCATATGATGCTCGCACATGCTATAAATTTCAATATCCTTCACCACGATCATCTCACTTACATCCTCATGAAATTTTGCTGAATTAATGATCGCTTTTGCATCAAGATGATAACCCTGCGTGAGATATTGCATCGCTTTCGCCAGTCGTTCAGGAGTTTTTTTCAATCCTTCTCGTTCTGTATCCTCACCAAGCAACCCGAGAATTTCGCCATAACTTTTTACAAGGCCGCTGGTGATCTTGTCTTCGAATTGTTCTATTTTATTATATGCCATAAAACCAATTTAAAATTATTTTTTGTGCTACCTGCTTTTGTAACTCTACTCATCGTCCCTTGCGTCGCACTCTTGTACGTCCAGTTCTCTACTCAACCTTAATCTTAACCTCAAACTATCATTTATCCGTTTTCATCTATCATCTACTCAACAGGGTATTCCACAAAATTCCTTGGCGTTTCATACAATCTTATCTGCAAATCTTTTTCCTTACCAATATGCGGACGCAATAATTCATAAATAACGACCGCAATATTTTCTGCTGTTGGGTTCAGATTTTTGAATTCTTCTGTATCCAGGTTCAGGTTCTTATGATCGAACCTTTCAATGATTTTTTCTTTTACCAGGTCACTCAATTTCTTTAGATCCATCACATAACCCGTTTTCTCATCAGGCTCACCAATTATTTTTACTATCAGCTCATAATTATGACCATGATAATTGGGTAAAGCACATTTCCCAAACACATCCATATTCTTTTCGTCATTCCAATCAGCATTAAATAGACGATGTGCGGAATTGAAATGTTCTTTTCTGAATATCGCTACTTTTTTCCCCATTTATTAATAATTAAACAGATCGTAAAGGATATTGTTCAGTTAATTATTTACCACCATAATATTCTACAAATATCTTAGCTGTCTCTACAAGCTTTAAACAATGCAATTGAACCGGTGGTGGAAGATGCGGTTCCAATTCTTCCCAAATTCCCATCACAAGGTTTTCAATAGAACAAAGCTTTCCTTTCATAAAATCCACATCAA